>DASWMM010000360.1:0-12917 GCA_036399755.1 Allosphingosinicella sp. | reverse complement strand
TCCGCCCCTCGATGAGGCCGTCCACCAGGCCAGGGTCGGCGAGCGTCGAGATGTCGCCAAGGCTGCCGAACTCGTTCTCCGCGATCTTGCGGAGGATTCGGCGCATGATCTTGCCGGAGCGGGTCTTGGGCAGGCCGGGCGTGAAGTGGATGATGTCCGGCGTGGCGATCGGGCTGATCTCCCTTCGGACGTGGGCGCGAAGGGTGTTTTCGAGCTCCCCGGAGCCATCCTCGCCTTCCATCAGGGTGACGTAGCAATAGATGCCCTGGCCCTTGAGGTCATGCGGGTAGCCGACCACCGCGGCCTCCGCGACCTTGGGGTGGGAGACGAGCGCGCTTTCGATTTCCGCCGTGCCTAGCCGGTGGCCCGAGATGTTGAGCACGTCGTCGACCCGGCCAGTGATCCAGTAATAACCGTCCTCGTCGCGGCGGCAGCCGTCGCCGGTGAAATAGCGCCCGCGATAGGTGCTGAAATAGGTCTCGGCGAAGCGCTGGTGATCGCCGTAAATGCTGCGCATCTGCCCAGGCCAGGAGCGGGTGATGCACAAATTGCCCGAGGCGGCTCCGTCCAGCACCTCGCCTTCCGCCCCGACGAGCTGCAGGTCGATGCCGAAGAACGGCCGCCCCGCCGATCCCGGCTTCATGTCGTGCGCGCCGGGAAGGGTGGTGATCATGATGCCGCCGGTTTCGGTCTGCCACCAGGTGTCGACGATTGGGCAGCGCTCGTCTCCGACCGTTTCCCAATACCAGCGCCAGGCTTCGGGGTTGATCGGCTCGCCCACCGTGCCGAGCAGGCGGAGCGAGGAGCGGTCGTGCCTGGTCACCGGCGCGTCCCCTTCCCGCATCAGCGCGCGGATTGCGGTGGGGGCGGTGTAGAAGATGTTGACCTTGAGCCGCTCCACCACTTCCCAGAAGCGGGAGAAATCGGGGTAGTTGGGGACGCCCTCGAACATCAAGGTGGTCGCGCCGTTGGCGAGCGGGCCGTAGACGACGTAGCTGTGGCCGGTGACCCAACCGACGTCGGCGGTGCACCAGAAGATTTCGCCTTCCTTGTAGTCGAAGACGTAGTGGAAGGTCGCCGCGGTCCAGACCGCGTAGCCGCCGGTGGTGTGGAGCACGCCTTTCGGCTTTCCGGTGGAGCCCGAGGTGTAGAGAATGAACAGCGGATCTTCCGCGTTCATCGGTTCGGGCGGGCAGTCTTCGGGGACCAAAGGGGCCATGTCGTGGAGCCAGTGATCGCGGCCTTCGGTCCAGCTGATATGTTGCCGAAGGTGCCGCACAACGAGCACTGCCTCGACGGCGGTACCTTTGGCGAGGGCGGCGTCTACGTTGGCTTTGAGCGGTACCAGCTTACCGCCGCGCAGGCCGGCGTCGGCGGTGACCACGAAGCGGCTTGCGCAGTCCTCGATACGGCCGTGGAGGGCCTCGGGCGAGAAGCCGCCGAACACCACCGAGTGCACCGCGCCGATGCGGGCGCAGGCGAGCATCGCCACCGCCGCTTCGGGGATCATCGGCATGTAGAGGGTGACCCGGTCGCCCTTGCCCGCGCCGAGCGCTTTCAGGCTGTTCGCCATGGCGACGACCTCGCGGTAGAGTTCGCCGTAGGTAAGGCTTCGGCCGGAGCCGGGCTCGTCCCCTTCGAACAGGATGGCGACCTGATCCGCGCGGCTCTCCAGGTGCCGGTCGACGCAATTGTAGGAGAGGTTGAGCACGCCGTCGCCGAACCAGCGGATCTCGACCGGATCGAAGGAGGAGCCGTCGATCTGCGTCGGCGCCTGCACCCAGTCGATCCGCCCCATCTGCTCGCGCCAGAAGCCGTCGGGGTCGCTCAAGGAGCGCGCGTACATCGCCTGGTACTCTTCGGCGTTGCAGTGGCTGGTGCGAACGAAGGCTTCGGGCGGCGAGACTCGGTCGATCATCGGTTGCTCTCCTGTGGCGCCTGATTAGCCAGCCGGACGCGGCGTTTCCAGCCGCGAAACGCCGGCCACGGTAACCTGGATCAGCCTGTTAGTTCCGGAACTCGGCTGGGATTTCGCGGGTTTAACGGGATCATGTCGGCCCCGAACCAAGCCAGTAATGCGTCCGCCGCTGCCGGGGCCTCCTCAGACCAATCCCAACGGGGGAAACAGATGTTCTTCGGCACCAAGTCCGACAGCGGAACCGCGCTCCTGACGCAGGAAGCCGCGGTGCTCGAGGTCGGGGTTTATCGCGGACCGCATTATTACAGCCACACGCCGATGGTGCGGGTGCAGGTCGATCTCGGCCGGCTGGAGGAGTTCCCGACCAACCAGATTCCCGGCTTCGCCGATGCGCTGCTCAAGCTGATCCCGGGCGTCGGCCGCCATCGCTGCTCGCTCAAGGTACGCGGCGGCTTCGAGAAGCGGCTGCACGAAGGCACCTGGCTCGGCCACGTCGCCGAGCATGTCGCGCTTGAACTCCAGACGCTGGCCGGCTCGCGGGCGGTGCGCGGCAAGACGCGCTCGGTGAAAGGCAGACCGGGCGTCTACAACGTCATGTTCGCCTATAACGAGGAGCAGGTCGGCCTCGCCGCGGGGCGCATCGCGTTCGAGCTGGTGAATTCGCTGCTTCCCGCCGAACTGCAGGGCGTGCGCGGCCTCGACAAGATCTACCGCTTCGACACGGCGGGCGACTTCGACTTCGACCGGCGCATGGACGCGCTGCGGCGGCTGGTCCGCCGCAACCAGCTTGGCCCCACCACCAAGTCCCTCGTGGATGAGGCGACGCGGCGCGGGATTCCGGTGATGCGCCTCGACAATCAGAGCCTGATCCAGCTCGGTCACGGCCGCTTCGCCAAGCGAATCCGCGCTTCCATCACCGGCCAGACCAGCTTTGTCGCAACCGAACTCGCCTCCGACAAGAACATGACCAAGAAGCTGCTCGACGAGAGCGGCGTTCCGGTGCCGCGCGGCGTGGTGGTGCGCGACGCGGACGAGGCGGTGCGCGCCGCCAAGCGGCTCGGCTACCCGCTGGTCGTCAAGCCGCTGGACGGCAACCACGGCCGTGGGGTCACCATCGGGATCACGAGCGACGACCAGCTCCGCTTCGGCTTCGCCGCCGCGCAGGCGCAGGCGAAGACCAAGGACGTCATCGTCGAGCAGTTCTTCCCGGGCAACGACCACCGCATTCTTGTCGTCGGCGGCAAGATGATCGCGGTGGCCGAGCGCATTCCGGCGCAAGTGAGGGGCGACGGCGTGTCCACCATCCGCCAGTTGGTGGAGGAGGTGAACAAGGACCCGCGCCGCGGCAACGGGCATGAGAATGTCATGACTCGGATCAAGATCGATGCGCTGGTGGAGGAATATCTCGGCCGCTCCGGCCTGACCCCCGACAGCATCCCGGAAGCCGAGCTGGTGGTGCCGCTGCGCGCAACCGCGAACCTTTCCACCGGCGGCACCGCGGTGGACCGCACCAACGAAATCCACCCGGACAATGCCGACATCGCCCGGCGCGCCGCCTTGGTGATCGGGCTGGACGTGTGCGGGGTGGATTTCGTCTGCCCCGACATCAGCCGCTCGGTGCGCGAGACCGGCGGCGGCGTGATCGAACTCAATGCCGCGCCGGGCCTTCGCATGCACATCGAGCCTTCGGAAGGCGCGCCGCGCGATGTCGCCAAGCCGATCATCGAAATGCTCTTCCCGCGCGGCAAGAAATCGCGGGTGCCGATCCTTGCGATCACCGGCACCAACGGCAAGTCCACCGTTGGCCGGATGATCAAGCACATCCTGCGCTACACCGGCTGCACCGTGGGCCTGACCTCGACCACCGGAGTCTACGTCAACGACATCCTTACCCACGACGGCGATGCGACCGGGCCAAGGAGCGCGCGGATGATCCTGCGCGATCCGACGGTGGACGTGGCGGTGCTCGAGACGGCACGCGGCGGGCTGCTGCGCGAGGGGCTGGCCTACAAGGAAGCGGACATTGCCGCCTGCCTCAACGTCACCGCCGACCATCTCGGCCTGAAGGGCATCGAGACCATCGAGGACCTCGCCCACGTCAAGCAGGTGGTGGTGGAGGCGGTGCGCCGCGACGGTTACTCGATCCTCAACGCCGACGATCCGCTGTGCATCAAGATGGCGCGGCGCGCCGGCGGGCAGATCGTCTGGTTCACCCTGTGCGGCGGCGCGGAAATGTCGCCAATGGTGCGCGAGCATATCGAGAATGGCGGCATGGCCGTGGTCCGCGAGCCGGGCGAAGACGGCGGCACGATGGTTCTTTACGAGGACAATCGCCGCGAGTTCATCATGAAGGCCGGCGACATTCCGGCGGCGCTGCACGGCATGGCCGAGTTCAACGTCGCCAACGCGCTTGCCGCCGCGGCGATGGCGCTGACCCACGGCGTGCCGATCCTCACCATCCGCTCGGCGCTGACCCAGTTCAGCTCCACCTTCGAGCAGAATCCGGGACGCCTCAACGTGCACGACGCGCACGGCTTCCGGGTGATCGTCGATTACGCCCACAATGCCGCCGGCCTGGAGGCGCTCGGCAAGGTCGTGAAGGGCCTCAGCCACCGCTACAAGCGCACCATCGGCACTGTCTCGATGGCCGGCGACCGGCGCGACCAGGACATCATCGAGCTTGGGCGGATCGCGGCGGGCATTTTCGACGAACTGATCTTCCGCGAGGATCCCGCGACCCGCGGACGGGCGCGCGGCGTGGTGATGGGCCTGCTCAGGGACGGCGCCAAGGAAGCGGGCCGCACCGACGACCATATCCACCTCATCGCCGGAGAGCCGGCGTCGACCGCCGCAGCACTGGCGATGGGCCGCCCGGGCGACCTCATCGTCATTACGCCAACCGATGTGCGCGGCGCCTGGCAGCAGGTCAACGACTTCAAGCCGGCCGCGGCCCGCACCGGCGCGCGCGGCGCGCTTGTGCCGGCGGAATAAGGAAGAGCGATGTTCGGAAAAGACGAGGGCCGCTGGGCCCTGATCGTCCATGGCGGCGCCAAGCCATGGGAGGAAGAGGAGGAGCAGGCCAACCGGGACGGCATCACCCAGGCGGTGCAGGCGGGATCGAAGGTGCTTGCCGACGGCGGAAGCGCGGTCGAGGCGGTGGAAGCCGCGATCCGGGTGCTCGAGGACCTGCCTGTGTTCAACGCCGGCACCGGATCGGCGCCCAATGAAGCCGGCGGCATCGAGATGTGCTCCGGCCTGATGGATGGCAGCAACCTGTCGGCCGGGGCGGTTGGCGCGATCCGCAACGTCCGCCACCCGATCACCGTCGCCCGCCAGCTTCTTCCCGAGAAGGAGATCCTCCTGGTCGGCGAAGGCGCGCTGTTGTTCGCCAAAGCCAACGGCGCAACGCTCGCCACCGACGAGGAGCTCAAGGCCGAAGCCGAGAAGCAGGCGCTTGCCGAAGGGCTGCACGACACGGTCGGCGCGGTGGCGATGGATCAGGGCGGCAACCTTGCCGCCGGCACCTCGACCGGCGGGCTGAACGGCCAAAAGGTCGGCCGGATCGGCGACAGTCCGCTGCCCGGCGGCGGGCTTTATGCCGACAACCACCTCGCCGCCATTTCCTTTTCCGGCGACGGCGAGACGATCACCCGCCTTGCGCTTGCCAGCCGGGTGATGGCCTCGATCGAGGACGGGCTGCCGATGGAGGAGGCGATCGCCAAGGGGCTCGACAAGCTGCCCGGCACCGGCGGCGCCGACGCGGATGGCGGCGCGATCGGCATCGACAAGCACGGCACCCTCGCCTGGGCGCACAACAGCCCGATGTTCGCCGTCGCCTACCTGACCGCCGGCATGGCCGAACCCAAAGCCTTTCTGCACAAGGACGAAGAAACACGTGGCTGACCAAGAACGCCCAAGCGGCTGCCTGATCATCATCGGCGGCCATGAAGACCGCGACCCCAAGAACGAGCGCGTGATCCTGCGCGAAGTGGCCCGCCACGTGAAGGGCGGCAAGCTCGTTCTCGCCACCGTCGCGAGCCACCGGCCGGAAGGCTATTTCGAGGAATATCAGGCGGCTTTTTCCGATCTCGACATCGGCGAGCTGGTCGAGCTCTACGTCGAGGAGCGCAGCCGCGCCGGCGACGAGGACAAGCTTGCCGTGCTCGACGACGCTGCGGCGGTGTTCTTCTCGGGCGGCGACCAGCTTCGAATCACCAGCCAGATCGGCGACACCGGCATCGAAGCCAAGGTGCGCGCCATCTATGAGCGCGGCGGGCTGATCGCCGGCACCTCGGCCGGCGCGTCGGTGATGAGCGAGACGATGCTGGTCAAGGGCTCCAGCAAGGAGACGCATCGGATCGGCGATCTTCATATGTCGCCGGGCATGGGCTTGGTGCGCGACGTCATCATCGACCAGCATTTCGCCGAGCGCGGGCGCATGGGGCGGCTGCTTGGCGCGGTGGCCCACAACCCGCGCGTGCTCGGCCTCGGAATCGACGAGGATACGGCGGTGATGGTGGAGGGCGACACCTTCCGCGTGATCGGATCGGGCGGGGTTTATGTCGTGGACGGCACCGACGTGACCTACTGCAACCTCGCCGAAGCGCGGGCGGAGTGCGCGCTGTCGATGCACGACGTGCGGGTGCATGTGCTGTCGGATGGCGACGGCTTCGACCTCAAGGCACGCAAGCCGTTGCCGCCGAAGCGGGACTGAGGGTTATTCGCGCAGAGACGCAGAGGCGCAGAGAGGCTGGGTGTCTTCTCGGGCCGAGCGAAGACTCGGTGAGTGTTTGACAAGGCTTCGCCGGAACGGTGCTGCCTGCTCTCCTGACTGAGCCCCTCTGCGTCTCTGCGCCTCTGCGCGAACCCTAATCCTTTTTGAAGCCGGAGCTTTCCGGCGCGTCGGCGGTTATGCTGCAATGCAACAAGAACAAATTCTCGACCTCGGTCCCGACCGCAGCCTTTTCGTGTCCCAGCAGGGGAAAGGCCCCGACCTTGTCCTGATCCATGGGGCGATGACGACCGCGCACGATTGGCTGGTCAGTCCCGTCTACAAGGCGCTGGTCAAGTCGCACCGGGTGACGGTTGTGGACCGGCCGGGGCATGGCGTCAGCCGCCGGCCCCGCTTCGGAGGCACCCCGCGCGAGCAGGCCGATCAGATCGCCGAGGGGCTGGAGCAGCTTGGCATCCGCAACGCGGTATTCGGCGCGCACAGCTTTGGCGGGCTGGTGGCGCTGGCCTTGGCCGAGCGGCATCCGGAGTTGGTAGCGGAGCTGGTGCTTGTCGCCCCGCTCGCCTTTCCCGAGCCGCGGCTGATCGAGCACACCATGCTTGCGCCGCGCTCGGCGCCGTTGTTCGGGCCCCTATTCTCCAAGTTCGCCGAGTTCACCCAGATGGACAGGCCGATGGTGGACCTGCTGCACGGCGTGATGTTCGGCCCGGCGCCGGTATCCGCCGAGTGGAAGGAAACCTATCCCTATCCGCTGATCCTCAACGCCGAGGCCATGGTGGCGGAGGGCGAGGACAGCGCGTCGATGCTGCCGCTGTCGCCGGCCGGGACCATCGACATGCGCAAGATCGAGGTGCGCACCCAGGTGGTGACCGGCACGTCCGACCGGGTGGTGGAGGACGAGCGCCAGGCCAAGGCGCTGGCGCGGCAGCTTCCCAACGGCAGTTTGATCGAGGTGGAAGGGGCGGGGCACATGCTTCACCACAGCCATGCGGATGTGGTGGTGCGGGCGTTGAAGGGGGCGTTCGCGAGCGCCTAAGCGGCCGTTCGAACCTGCACCGTCACCCCGGACTTGATCCGGGGTCCACCTTCTTCCCAAAAGAAAGCAAGAAGGTGGATGCCGGATCAAGTTCGGCATGACGGGGTGGTGTCGCTCGGTCGGAGCCTAGCCCAACAGCTCCGCGCGATACCGATCGTAGCAGCGGGCGCCGCAGAGGAGGCGGATGAGGGCGCCTTCCGCCATCGGGCGGGCGCGGCGGGGGTCTTCCTCGACCAGGGGGCGGATCACTTCCTTGTTCCATTCTTCCGAATGCTTGACGTCGAGCACCGCGTGCAGGTCGAAATAATGGCGCTCGCGGCCGGTGAAGCCCAGGCGCTTCAGGGCCGCCGCGGTGTGGGCCGAGCGGGCGGGGGCGGTGAGCTCGATGGCGCCGAGCGCGCCCACCGAGTGGAAGGCGTAGCGGCGGTTGGTCGCCATCGCCGTCATCGCGTTGGCAAGCGCGAGGCTTTCCCAGCAGGTCGCCTCGATGCGGGGCTTGAGCTCCAGCCGCTCGACCAGCGTGTCGAGCAGCGGGCCGTGCATGCCCTTGGGGTTGCCCTTGCCCATTTCGTCCCAATAATTGCGGGCGAGTTCGAGCTTCGGCCGGGTCGGCATCTTGATCTGGGTGAGGGCGGTGAGATCCTCGAAGCCTGCTTCGCCGGCCGCTTCCTGTTCCAGGAACCAGCGCAGTTCGTCCAGGCTCGCTTCCTCGGCCAGCCATGGGAACAGCGCGTCGCCCTGGCCGGGGCCATCCGCCTGGAGGGCTTCGAACCAGGCGATGAAGCCGTCGGCATCGTGCGGAGCCTCGGCGGCGCGCTCCGCCACCTCCCGGCGCAAGGCTTCCAAGAATGCGCCTTCCAAGCGTTGGAAGCGGGCGTCGCGTTCGAGCGTTTTTTCCCAATCGTCGGAGGGGAAGCCGGGCTGCAGCCGGTCGTGGTTCCACCCCGCAAGCGCCGCCTGGAAACCGTGGCTGAAGTAAAGCGGGGAAGACGTGGTAACGGCCTTGAGACGCGTCTGGGTAGGCATGAAGCATCCGTTTTTGTTGAGGACTTGTAACGGTTGAACTGGCAAAGGGGGGCGGGGTTCCGCTCACGTAATGGACAGCTATGGACTGCGATTTCCTGGTGTTGGGCGGCGGCATTGCCGGCCTTTCCGCCGCTGCCGCGCTTGGCCGCCATGGCCGGGTGGTTGTGCTGGAGGCGGAGGACGCATTGGGCTTTCACTCCTCGGGGCGCAGCGTTTCCTTCAGCCACTATGGCATCGGCAACGGTGCGGTGCGCGGGCTGACCGCGTGGAGCCGCGATTTTCTGGAAGGCCAGCCGGAGGGGTTTTGCGACACGCCGGTCGCCCAATTGTCGCACTCCGTCTATTTCGCGACGGAGGAAATGCTGCCCAGGCTCGCCGAATTACGGGCGGAAATGGCACGATTCACGGATGCGATCAGACCGGTTGGAGCGGGGGAATTGCGGGCGCTGTGCCCGGTCCTGCGCACCGGAGAGGGCGCGGCGGTTTCGGGCATCTACGATCCGACTGCGTTGAAGCTCGATGCCGATGCCTTGCTCCACTCCTACGCGCGGCAAATTCGGGCGGGGGGCGGGGCGATCCACACCGGCCGCCGGGCCGCCGCGATCCGGTATGAGGGCGGCGGGTGGACGGTGGAGACGGAAGATGGCGGCCGCTGGTCGGCGCCGGTGCTGGTCAACGCCGCGGGGGCGTGGGCCGACCGGGTCGCGGCGATGGCGGGGGTGCGGCCGATCGGGCTCGAGCCGAAGCGGCGCACCATCATCGTCATCGATCCGCCTTCCGGCATGGATTTCTCCGCCTGGCCGTTCGTGCATAGCGCGGTGAGCGATTTCTATATGCTTCCTGAGTCCGGCCAGCTTCTCGTCTCGCCGGTAGACGAGGTGGAGGACGAGCCCGGCGACGCCCAGCCGGAGGAGTACGACATCGCGCTCGCCGCCTACCAGCTCGAGCAATACACCACCCTCTCCGTCAGCCGCGTTGCGCACCGCTGGGCCGGCCTCAGGAGCTTCGTGGCCGGCCGGGTGCCGACGGCGGGCTTCGACCCGCAAGCGCCCGGCTTTTTCTGGCTGGTCGGCCAGGGCGGCTACGGCCTGCAGACCGCGCCGGCGATGGCGGCCGTCGTCGAGGCGCTTGCGATCGGCGGCGCCTGGCCGCAGGGGCTTGCCGAACTGGGCGTCGTCCCCGAAACGGTGACGCCCGATCGCCTGCGCAACGGACTGCCGCATTGACGGCAACCCGAGTCCCGCAGGGACGTTTGGCGGAAAGATAAAGGGGATATTCTTGGATCAGATTGCCCAGTGGCAACAACAGCCGTCCGGTTCCGGCGGTTCGAACGCCTTTCCGCCGCCTCCCCACGGTCAGCCCCCGCACGGCAAACCGCCGCGCACCCGCGCCTGGTATAACCCGCTGCGCTGGGGCTGGCGGCGAATCGCGCTGGCCTTTATCGCCCTGTTGATGCTGCTGATCGCCTGGCTGGCGATCACCGCGCCGCTGTCCAAGTCGCTCCAGCCGGTCGCCGCGCCGAGCCTGACCCTGCTGTCCGCCGACGGTGTCCCGATCGCCCGAAGGGGCGCCGATATCCGCGCGCCGATCGTTCTGTCCAAGCTGCCCGCGCACGTGCCCAACGCTTTTATCGCCATCGAGGACAAGAGGTTCAGGAGCCACCTGGGCGTCTCCGCGCGCGGCATCGCCCGCGCGGCCTGGCGCAACGTCGGCGCCGGCGGGGTGAAAGAAGGCGGCAGCACGATCACCCAGCAGCTCGCCAAAATCTCCTTTTTGAGCAACGAGCGGACCATGACCCGCAAGGGGCAGGAAGTGCTGATCGCCTTTTGGCTGGAAGCCTGGCTCGACAAGGAACAGATCCTCGAGCGATATTTGTCCAACGTCTACCTCGGCGACAACGTCTACGGCCTGCGCGCCGCGTCCCACCATTATTTCAGCGTGCCGCCGGAGAAGCTCAACGTCGCCCAGGCGGCGATGCTGGCCGGAATGGTCAAGGCGCCGTCGCGCCTGGCGCCGACCAAGAACTACAAGCAAGCCCGGGAACGGGGACGTCTGGTGATCGCGGCGATGATCGACCAGGGCTTCATCACCAACGCCCAGGCGCGCGCGCTGAAGCCCGCCAAGCTCAAGGTCGAGGCGCAGGGCGCCAACGTGCCGACCGGCACCTATTTCGCCGACTGGGTGCTCCCCGCCGCCCGCGCGCGCGGCGATATCGAGGAAGCCTATGGCGCCCAGACGGTGCAGACCACGCTCGACAGCCGGATCCAGAAGATGGCGCTGCAGACGGTGCGCAAAGCCGGGCTCGGCTCGGCCCAGGTCGCGCTCGTGGCGATGCGGCCCGACGGCAAGATCGTCGCCATGGTCGGCGGCAAGGATTATGCGCGAAGCCCGTTCAACCGCGCCACCCAGGCGCGGCGCCAGCCGGGATCGGCGTTCAAGCTGTTCGTCTGGCTCGCCGCCTTGCGCTCCGGAATGGACCCCGACGACCAGGTCGCGGACAGGCCGCTCCGGGTCGGCAACTGGCAGCCCAAGAACTACGCCAACAAGTATCGCGGCACCTTGAGCCTCAAGGACGCGCTGGCCCTGTCCAGCAACGTCGCATCGGTGCGGCTGTCGCAGAAGGTGGGCATGGAGAATGTGATCCGCACCGCGCGCGATCTCGGCGTCACCAGCCCCTTGAACGAAAATCCCAGCCTTGCACTCGGCACGTCGGGCATGACCCTGCTCGAGCTTACCTCGGCTTACGCCGCGGTGGCGGCGGGCGCGTATCCGATCCGCCCGGTTGGTCTCGAAGACGAGGAGCGCCCCTGGTACCAGAGGATGTGGGACAAGGGCGTCGCGGGCGCGTCGAGCGATCCCAATTTCGATGAAATGAAGGAAATGCTCGGCGCCGTGGTGCAGCAGGGCACCGGCCGCGCAGCCGCGCTCTCCGTTCCCGCTTACGGCAAGACCGGCACCACCCAGGACAGCCGCGACGCGGTGTTCGTCGGCTTCACCGACGATCTCGTCGTCGGCGTGTGGATCGGCAACGACGACAACAGCCCGCTGCCCGGCGGCATGGCGGGCGGCGGCATGCCGGCCAAGATCTGGCGGGACTTCACGGCACAAGCGGTCGGCTCACGCCCGGCCGCGCCGACGGCGCCGCCGATCGCCGCGCCGGTGCAGGTGCAGGCGGCCGATACGAACGCTTCGGTGACGCTGCCGGTGGAAGGTCTCGACGTCGGCGTGAGCGTGGACGCGAACGGCTTCACCATCTCGGCCGAACCAAGCGATCCGGGGGCGCGGCGTGCCCCTGAGGACGAGCCGGTCCCGGAAGACGAGCTGCCGGACGTGATCTTGCCGGACGGGCCGCCGACCGGCGGGCGCGACCGCAACGGCACGCGCGAGCGGGACCGGGAGCGCGCCCGCGACGATGCCGGGCGGGGCACGGGCGGCGATGTCTGAGGATAAAACCCAGCTCGCCGAGGACCGAACCGACCTCGCCGAGGATCGCACGATCCTCGCCAACGAGCGGACCTTCGCGGGCTGGATGCGCACCGGCTTCGCGGCGGTGGGCGTCGGGCTGGGGTTCCAGGCCTTGTTCAACAAGATGGAGCCGGACTGGGTGCCGAAGGGTATCGCAACCGCCTTCCTGCTGATCGCGATCATCGTCTTTTGGACGGCGGAGCGGCGGGCCTGCGCGATCATGGGGCGGCTCAAGACGCACGAGGTGGAAACGGTGCGCTCCCGCAACCTGCGGCTGATCAGCTATGCGATCATTGCGGCGATTGCGTCCCTGATCGCGGCGATGTGGCTGCTCAAGATCAAGAGCGGCGGCGGTTCATAGAAGGCCTTCCGCGCATCGCAGGAGGGCTTGCAGGTCCTTCGAGAACGACGGGTGGTGCGGCTCCGACAAAGATTCATCTTTCCGCTCTTTGAGATGAGCGGTTTTGAGACACCCTCCCGCTCATCCTGAGGAGGGACTGAGCAGGGTTCCATCAAAGTACTACTTTGATGGGGTCCCGTGTCGAAGGCCCGTCTCGAAGGACCGGCACAGCGCGTCCTTCGAGACGCCGCTTCGAGACGGCTTCGCCTCCTCAGCGGCTCCTCAGGGACTGAGGCCTCAGTTCCTCCCTACGCGAAGCGTGGGGAGGGGAACCACCCGCCGGGTGGTGGTGGGGTAGCGGCCGTGTAGTCTGAGGCTATGGCGCGAGGCGGCAGCGGGC
>DASWMM010000359.1:0-2852 GCA_036399755.1 Allosphingosinicella sp. | reverse complement strand
CTTAAGCCCCTCCCCTTCAGGGGAGGGGTGGGGGAGGGGGTTGTGGCTGTTGTGCGGCCGGGCCTCTGTTCGGACTACATTCCCCTCCCCAACCCCTCCCCTGAAGGGGAGGGGCTTTTTTACTTGTTCGGCGCCGTCGCGGCTTGGTCGCGGCGGCGCTTTTGTTTGGGAGAGAGACGATGGCGGATGCTTTTTTGGGGGCGGTGGATGCGGTGGGATCGCCGGCTACGCGGGCGGTGGCGGTGGTGGCGCATGATGCCAATGCGTTGGCCGATATTCCCAAGGCCTTGTTCGTGGGCGCGGGCGGGCATCTGGTGCTGCGCGGCGTTGGCGGCGGGGCGGATGTGACGTTCAAGAATGTGCCGGACGGGTCGGTGCTGCCGGTGCGGGCGCAGTTCGTGCGGGCTACGGGAACCACCGCGGCCGACATCGTGGCTTTGTACTGATGTTCGGGCTGGGATTGAGGCTTGGGGCGGGGGCGCGGCGGCGGTTCAGCCCCAGGGCGCTGTTTGCGGGTGGCGAGCTTGGGGCGTGGTTCGATCCGTCGGACCTGTCGAGCCTGTTTGGGGATCTGGCGGGAGCCGTTCCGGCGGCCGTGGGCGCGCCGGTGGCGCGGATCAACGACAAATCGGGGCGCGGCTTCCATGCGGGGCAGGCAACGGCGGCGGCTCGGCCGGTGCTTCGCCAGGATGGCGGCGGGCGGTTCTACCTGGAGTTCGACGGGGTGGACGACCGGCTGGTGACCGCCGCGATGGCGCTCGACCAGCCGTGGGACCGGGTGTCGGCGGTTCGGCAAACCGGCTGGACGAGCGGGCGGCGGATCTTTGCCGGGGCGGGCGGCACGGCAGGCGCCTTGCAGCAGGCGGGGACGAGCCCCGGACTGGCCTTGTTCGATGGTGCGGTGGCGACGGCGAACAACAGCGCGGCGGTGGGAAATGCGGCGGTGCTGTTCGAGCGGCATTCGGGGGCGGGCTCGCTGCTTGGCGTCAACAACCTGGCGGCGGTGAGCGGCAATCCGGGGACGGGCTCGGCGAACGGCATTTCGGTGGGCGCGGATGCGGGTGGGACGAACGCGGCGGCCTTTCACTTTTACGGTTTGTGCGTGGTGAAGGCGGGGCTGAGCGCGGCGCAGTTGGCGGCGCTCAAGGGCTTTCTGGCGGGGAAAGCCGGCGTGGCGCTCTGAGGCGCTAATCCAGGGAGAGAGACATGGTGACGGGCGAAGCCTTGAACCCCGGCGCGGACGCGCTGGGGGAGGCGAAGGCGTATCTGCGCGTGGTCGGCAGCGACGAGGACGCGCTGCTGGAGCGGCTGCTGCGAAGCGCGGCGGAGCTTTGCGAGGCGTTTACGGGGAAGGTGCTGCTGCGCCGCGCCTTTGTTGAAACGGTTGCGGCGAGCTCGGCCTGGCGCAGGCTGGAGCGCGGGCCGGTGCAGGCGATCACAAGCGTGGAGGCGATCCGCGCCGATGGAGTGGCGCAGGCGCTCGCCGTGGGGAGCTACGCAATCGACATCGATGCGCGGGGCGACGGCTGGGTTCGGGTGACCGATGCCGGCGGCGCGGTGCGGATACGGGTGTCTTACACGGCGGGGCTTGCGGGGAGCTGGGCGGAGGCGCCCGAGGCGCTTCGCCAGGGCGCCGTTCGGCTTGCGGCGCATCATTACGCGCATCGCGACGTCGCGCAGGGCGGTGGGCCGCCGGCGGCGGTGACGGCGCTTTGGCGGCCGTGGCGGCGGCTGGGGCTGCGGCTGCGCTGATGTTCGAGCGGGCGATGGAGCTGGCGCGGCGGCGCGGGGAGGCGCGGGCGCGCGCGGTTGCGCTTCGCCTGGCGGAGGCGGCTGCGCAGGATGCTCCGGCGGGCGTGCGGGTGGAGGCGGCGGGCGCAGAGGTGCGGCTTTGGGGCCGCGGCCTTGCCCGGCGGATGGTGACGGAGCCGGCGCTGCGCTGGCTGATCGGGAGGGTGCAATGAGCGACGTGGGTGCGGGGGAAATGGTGACGGCGCGTGCCGTCGCTGCCCTGAAGCAAGTGAGTGGGCTGGCGGTGTACGATTTTCCGCCGGTGCAGGCGGCGGCGCCGTACCTGGTGGTGGAAACCGGGCCGGTGAGCGACTGGGGCTACAAGGAAGGCGTGGGGCGGGAGCTGCGGCTGGCGCTGACCCTGTGGGACCGGGGCGAGCGGCCGACCCGGCTCCGCGATCTGACCCGGGCGGCGCAGATCAAGGTGGAGGCGATCGAAGGGGAAGGCGAGGGCTGGGACCTCGTTTCGCTTCAATTCCTGCGCGAGCGATCGGTGCCGCCGCGGCCGCCGAGCCCCAACGGGCTGGCGGCGACGATGGTGGAATATCGCGCCCGGCTGCTTGCGGTTCAGCCGGCGGGCTTGGTGCTCGACGCCTTGTAGTCCTTATACTGTTCCTTGTTGTTGAGGAGCATGTCCTCAACCTCCAGCTTGGCGCCTTCTTCGGCGTCGGAGCGCTTGATGCCGGCCGCCGTGTCGACGGCAACCGCGGCGGCGCGGAACGCCTTTTCCTCTGCGGCGCAGGCCGGGCCGATGCCGGCATCGAACGCATCTCCGTCCAGATTGTCCTTGAGGCCCTTTTTCAGAAAGGCGCCAAGGCAGACGGAGTAGGCCTTCCGCGCCTTGGGAAGCGTCTCGGAAGGGCCGGGCGCGGCAGCGGCGAGCGCCATGGCAAGCACGGAAGAAATCATCCCCTAATTCCTAACCAAAAGCTTTGAGAAAGAGGAGAGTGAGCCATGGGCGCGGAAAAAGGAAGCGCTTTTTTGTTGAAGATCGGCAACGGCTTAGCGCCGCCTGTTTATGCAACGGTCGCCGGTATGCGGACGACTCAATTGTCGGTGAA
>DASWMM010000358.1:0-7716 GCA_036399755.1 Allosphingosinicella sp. | reverse complement strand
ATCACCTGGTCGAAGGCGTCCTCCGCCTTGTCATTCCAGTGCCAGGTGTCCTCGAATGCCTCAATCTGGGCGTCCGAGCCGTCGCCGGTCTTTGACTTGAACAGGATGTTGTAATTGGCATTCGAGTTGAACGGCGGATCGAGATACACAAGGTCGACGCTTTCGTCCGCAATCTGCTCGCGCAGCACGTCGAGATTGTCCCCATAGAACAGCTTGTTGGTCATGCGCCTCCGGCCCCTTTGCCGGAAGGTTAGAGGCGGCGGGTGGCTTGGACAAGCTTCGGGTCAGCAAAGGAGTGTCAGCACAGTGGGCGTAGCCCGCTGCGGCTCAGAAGCCCAGGCTGAAGGTCAGCGCCGGGACGAAGTAGAAGCGGCTATGCTCCTTGGTCTCGTCCGAGGACCAGCGGCGCTGAAACTGGGCGGCTAGCTCCAACTCCGCGCCTGGGACCGCTCTGGCGACTGCTTCCGAAACGTCGACGCCGCCCGTGAGGCGCAGCCGCCAGTCTTCGCGACGCTTGCCCGTGGCGGCGGCGCGCGCGTGATCATAGAAACGCGCTTCGATTTGTCCCCGCCCAAAGATACGAGCGCCGCCCCAAAGGCGCCGGCTGGTGATGTCGAGCCGCACTTGAGGCGCAAACCGTTCTTCGTTCCGGTCGGACGACCAGATCCGGTTAAGCTCCGTTCGCACCTCGAACGACACGCCCGGCTCCTTGCTGCATGCCTCCTCGTCCGCCGGCGGCAAATCCGCGACGTCGCACATAATGGTCACGACGTTGCGGAACCGGAAGCCAAGGGTTGCCTGATGTTCATCGCGGGCGAAGCCATCCAGGAAACCGTTGTGAATGCGCGTGTACCGATAACGGGCATAAGGACGGCGAGCATCGGACACCGCGTCCGTCTTCTCCGCGGTCCCGCGGACAAGGTAGGTCGTCAGGGGAATGAACGCATCGCCCACCGTGATTTCGCCGAAATAGCCGCTCTCCGGATCGCCCTCGTCAAAATATTGCGGCGAGGTGGAGATTCCGGCCTTAAGCTGAAGCGGTAATCTGCCGACAGTGTTGGTGCGCTTGATGGAAACGCTGAGTTCGCCCTCACTTTCGTCGATCAGCTCCTCCGAGGTACCGAAAGGCTGCTGTTTGCCGATGCGTGGCGAGAAGGATAGTTCGACCCCTCCGCTCCAAACCGGCTTTTTCGCCGGATCCGCCGGTGCCGCTGCGGGTTGGGCCAGTGCGGGCGTCGCTGCCATTGCGAGTGCCCCTGCTACGATCAGCCGCTTCATGTCACCTCCCTGGATAATCGGGCTTGGATCCTGGATAATGGGGCTTGAATAGCGCTCCCACGCCCGCATCCGCGTGATGCCCATCACGCCGCGACGGAACTCGCGAGCTGCACGGTCCATCGGCGAGTGAATAAGCGGCTGGTCGCTTCTGTGATTGGCGCCGCCGAGGAGGTTCGATGATTAGCAAGGCAGGCGCGAGCCGTAGATCCTATTCCCTCGCCGTCCTCGCCGTGTTCACGCTCGAGGTCGTCATCGCCCTCTTCATCGACGACGCCGTCATCCGCCCCTTCGTCGGCGACAGCCTCGCCGTCATCCTTGTCTATCTCGCGCTTCGGGCGGCGACTCCGCTTCGGCCGCGGGTCGCGCTCGGCGCCGCGCTTGGCGTGGCGGTGGTGGTGGAGGTTGGGCAGCTCCTTCGCATTGGCGAGCTGCTCGGGCTCGGCGGCAGCCGGCTTGCGCGGGTGGTGCTCGGTTCGTCGTTCGATCCGCTCGATCTCCTCTGCTACGCCGCCGGCGCGGCGTGCGTGGCGCTGCTCGATCCAAGCGTCCGGCGGCGCGGCGGCTGAATGCCCCCAAATCTGGGGGCATCGGGGAAAAACCGCCCGCAAAATCCTCCGCCGCAAGAGGGACTTGGCCTTTCGGTTCGATAGCGCTAATGGGGATCACTCCAACGCATCAGCAGTGGAAACCATGCGGGAGGCGCGCCCTCGGGCTCGCCGTCTGTACCGCTAAACTTGAACCGGCCAAAAGTACCACTTTTGGCCGATAACAGAGTGAGACACATGGCAAAAAAGATTACGGGCTATATCAAGCTCCAGGTGCCCGCGGGCTCCGCCAATCCGTCGCCGCCGATCGGCCCAGCGCTGGGCCAGCGCGGCGTCAACATCATGGAATTCTGCAAGACCTTCAACGCGGCGACCACCGAGTTGGAAAAGGGCATGCCGATCCCCACCATCATCACCGTCTACGCGGACCGCTCCTTCTCGTTCGAGACGAAGACGCCGCCGGCCACCTTCCTGCTCAAAAAGGCCGCGGGCCTGAAGTCAGGCTCCAAGGAGCCGGGCAAGGCCTCCGCGGGCAAGATCAAGCGCTCCCAGGTGCGCGAGATCGCCGAGACGAAGATGAAGGATCTGAACGCGAACGATCTCGACGCCGCGACCAAGATCATCGAAGGCTCCGCCCGCGCGATGGGCCTCCAAGTGGTGGAAGGGTAAGATCATGGCGAAGCTCACCAAGAAGCAGAAGGCGCTCGCCGCCGCGGTCGACACCACCAAGCTCTACGCGGTCGATGCCGCGATCGAGACTCTGAAGGCCAACGCCACCGCCAAGTTCGACGAAACCATCGAAGTCGCGCTCAACCTCGGCGTCGATCCCCGCCACGCCGACCAAATGGTCCGCGGCGTAGTGACCTTGCCGGCAGGCACCGGCAAGGACGTCCGCGTCGCGGTGTTCGCGCGCGGCGCCAAGGCGGAAGAAGCCACCGCGGCGGGCGCCGACGTGGTCGGCGCCGAAGACCTGATGGAGAGCATCCAGGGCGGCACCATCGACTTCGACCGCGTGATCGCGACGCCCGACATGATGGGCATCGTCGGCCGCCTCGGCAAGGTGCTGGGTCCCAAGGGCCTGATGCCGAACCCGAAGCTCGGCACCGTCACCCCGAACGTCACCGAAGCCGTGAAAGCGGCCAAGGGCGGCCAGGTCGAGTTCCGCGTCGAAAAGGCCGGGATCATCCATTCCGGCATCGGCAAGGCGAGCTTCTCCAACGCGGATCTGCGCCGCAACTTCGATGCGTTCGTGGACGCGATCGTGCGTGCCAAGCCGGCCGGCGCCAAGGGCAAGTATGTCCAGAAGGTGGCGCTGAGCTCCTCCATGGGGCCGGGCATCAAGCTCGACGTCGCCGAGGTGGCGAGCGCTTAAACGCCTCGTTTCCAGCAAATTGAATGGGGGCCGGAGCGCAAGCTTCCGGCCCTTTTTCGTGGCTGCCGTGCGTAGTGCCGCGCCCCACCCGTGCTTGAACCAAGCCATTGAATCGCCATGTTCTTGCGCGAAGGACGATCATCCGGCGGGCTGTGTTTGGGCCCGCATCGTGGAGTTTGGAATGCGCAAGATCATCACCGGCCTCGCCGCCTTGGCCGTCGCAGTTACAGCAACCGCAGTGCCCGCGGCAGGTGCGCCGACTCCCGTCCAGGGCGTGTGGCGCAACCCGAAGAACACGGTGCATGTGAAACTGCAGCCGTGCGGGGCTACGATGTGCGGCACGGTCGTCTGGGCCGCGCCCAAGGCGCAGGCCAAGGCACGTGCGGCGGGCCAGCAGCTGGTCGGCGCCCAGCTGTTCCGTGAGTTCAAGCCCGCGGGCCCGAACCAGTGGAAGGGCCGCGTCTTCGTGCCCGACCTCAACCGCACCTTTTCCGGCACCATCACCGCCTCCGGCCCGACCCGGGTCGTCGGCCGCGGCTGCCTGATCGGCGGCTTCTTCTGCAAGGAACAGACCTGGGTGAAGATCAGCTAAGGCTGAACGCCGCCGCAGGGTTGAAGCTTCGGCGGAATCCTGTATAGGCGCCCAATCGCTTGCGCAGGCTTCGCCCGCGGAAGCTGCCGTCCGAGACAGCTGGTGGGGCGTGAGCCCCTTAATCGTCCAGCCTAGACGGGGAAGAGTTTTCACCGGCCACCCGCTTCATGCGCGGCCGGGTCTGCCTGGGTTCAGGCCGTCAACCACTCCCCACGGACATCTGGCCCTTCGAGCGGTTCGCCGCGCGTGGGGCCGCCACCCGTTCTTGCGGCGCACGCTGCGGGAGCGGGATTTCGCCCGTCGGATGTGCCGGCGGGCTGTTTGGAGTGCAAGGCAAATGGATCGAGCTCAAAAGTCCGAGCAGGTCGCACAGCTGAAGCAGACGTTCTCCGAGGTTGAAGTGGTGGTCGTCACCCGCAATCTCGGCATGACGGTGGCCCAGTCCACCGCCCTGCGGAACCGGATGCGCGACGCTGGCGCCAGCTACAAGGTGACCAAGAACACGCTCACCCTGATTGCGCTCGAGGGCACTACCTACGCTTCGATCGGTGACATGCTCACCGGTCCGACCGCGCTTGCAACCTCGGCCGATCCGGTCGCGGCTGCCAAGGTCGCGGTTGATTTCGCCAAGACGACCGATCGTTTCGAGATCGTCGGCGGCGCAATGGGCGATACGGTCCTCGACGTGGCAGGCGTGCGGGCGCTCGCCGAGCTTCCGTCTCTTGATGAACTGCGCGCGACGATTATCGGCCTTATCCAAGCGCCGGCAACGAAGATCGCACGCACCATCAACGAGCCGGGTGCGATGCTCGCCCGTGTCATTGGCGCATATGCCGCCAAAGAAGACGCGTAACATACCCGAGAATATCTACTCGATTTGAACTGAACCTGGTGGGCCCAAGGCCCCGATTTGGAGAATGAAAAATGGCTGACATCCAGTCCCTCGTCGATCAGCTGTCCGAGCTGACCGTTCTTGAAGCCGCCGACCTCGCCAAGGCTCTCGAAGAGCGTTGGGGCGTCTCGGCCGCTGCCGCGGTTGCGGTTGCGGGCGGCGGCGGCGGCGCTGCCGCTCCGGTTGAAGAAGAAAAGACCGAGTTCGACGTGATCCTCGTCAACGACGGTGGCAAGAAGATCAACGTCATCAAGGAAGTGCGCGCCATCACGCAGCTCGGCCTCGGCGAAGCCAAGGCCCTGGTCGAAGGCGCTCCGAAGCCGATCAAGGAAGGCATCCCCAAGGCCGAAGCGGAAGAACTCCGCAAGCGTCTCGAGGAAGCCGGCGCGACCGTCGAGGTCAAGTAAGGGCATTCAGAACCATCGGAAGGGGTGCCATCGAAGTACTACTTCGATGGGAACCCGGATGGTTCTGGGCTTCTGGGAAAGAGGGCGGCTCCGCTGGGGCCGCCCTTTTTTTATAAGCGCGGACGTCGGCTCGCAACGGGATAAAAGGTGACGTTGGGCGAAGCTCTAAAAGCTTTCCCGCCGGGGTGATCAAAGTGTGGTTCCACCCGGGTCGCGGCCGGTCAGCATTGCCGTCAAAATTCGCTTCGCCATCGGCCAATATGGCCGTCTCGGCCTTGATGCTCGACGCCCGGCGATCGCTCGCCTGAAAGTTATCAGCTTAAAGGCGAGGTACAAGTCCCGCTCTTCCGAGCTCACCAATACGCCTCCCGACCAAGCGCGTGCGTAATAGACCCACTGGCTTCCCAGTGGTTCAAAAGCAGTGGCTAAAATGTGTTGTCGCGAATGAGCCATTGTCGATGGATAAATGCGAGCAAGCTCAGGAAAGAAGCTTCACGTCTTCACCGCCTGCCCCAAGGGCAGCGCAATAACACCCGCGTGGAGGCCCGCCGCGCCATCGAGGGGAAATGGGCCGAGCTCGTCGCCCGCAGGCAAGCCCACAGAGAATGCTGCGGCGGTGCGGCCTTCACGGCCGTTAGGCAAGCGGTACCGGACATCGGCTACCACGGTTGGAAGCAGGCTGGTGCCGGGGATTTCGGCGCGCGGCAGCGCAACGGAGGCCTGAAGCGTACGCGCTTCGCCGGCCATCAAGGTGACGGGCTGGGTGCCGACATGTCCGGGCGGCGGAACCAGGGCGCGGGTCGGGTCTTCGCCGCGTCCGCCCAGCGTCATCCAGGTGGTGACGCGCACGTCCTCCGCATCGATCGGGCCTTCGTTGAGCACGGTGAGCTCAAACTCTACCCGGGCGCCCTCCCCTTCCACCCCGGCGCGAACCGGACGCATGCGCAGATCGACGTGCGGGCGGCCGACGGGAGCCGGCGGCGCCACGGGAGCGACGGGCAGCGGCACTTCTTCGCGCACTTCCCGGTGCACCACGGTCTCGGGCCGGCGGCGGCCGCCGCGGGCGATCAGATACGCGATCGTCCCGAGCAGGAGCAGGATCGCGCCAACGATCAGCGGCCAGCCCCAGCCGCCGCCTTCATCCACCCGGGTTGTGACCTCGGGATAGACCTCAACCTCGTTGAAGCTTTCGTTGTAAGCGTCCGGCAGCGGCAGGACTTCGACGCCGTTTGCGCTCAGCATGGGATCGGTTCCCGAAGGAACGGGGACCGGCACCTGCTCGATGATTACGGCGGGTGGCGGCGAGATGGTGGTCGAGGGTGGCGGGACGTCGGCCTCGGGCGGCGGCGCGGCACGGACCGGGCGCTCGGCAGGCTCGGTGCGGCGCGGGGGCGCCTCGCGCTCCGCCGGTTCGTCCGCGGGCGGCGCATCGTCCTCGACCTGGGCGGGTTCCTCATCGGCCGGGGGTGCCTGGCCCGATTGGGCGGCGGCCGGCATCGCGAACACGCCGGCGGCGGCGAAAAGAAGAAAGGAAAGGGCGGGACGCTGGGGGGGCTTTGTCATAACAGGGCCATAACGAAGCCGCCCCCTTCCGGGTCCACGCCGATCGGCGCCGTTTATTTTATCCCAGTTCGCGGGCGACGACGCCCTCGTGCAGGCCCGACGGATTGTCGACCGAGAAGTGCGCCAGCTCTTCCCCGTCCGGCACGCCGACGGCAAAACGAGCAGTGGCGTGGCCGGTGCTTCCGTCCGGCAGGCGGTAGGTCGCATCGGCGACCACCACTGGGAGAACGGCGTCGCCGGTAACTTCGGCGCTGGTCAGGCCTACCGCCGCCTGGAGCGTGCGGGTTTCACCGGCGGGAATGGTCACCGGGGGCGTGTCGGCGTGGTCGGCGGGGGCGATCAGCGCCCGTTCGGTGTCCGAAGCGCCCGAGGCGAGCATCCAGGTGGAAACCCGCACATCCTCCGCCGAAACAGGGCCGCTGTTGCCCACGGTAAGCTCGAATTCCACCCGGGCGCCGTCCTCCTGCACGCCGGCGCGGATGGCACGCATGCTGAGGTCGATTTCGGGCGCGGCCTGCGGAACAGCCGCGGCGGCGACCGGCGCGGTCTCAACCGGCGCTTCGGCTGCCGCGGGCTTGGCCGCAGCGGCGGCGGCGAAGCCGGTGCCGACGATCGGCGCGGTCAGGATCGAGCCACCAATCGGGGCGACGGGCGCAGCGGCGGTGAGCGTCGGCGCGGCGGCCACCGGCTGCGGCGCGCGGACCGGTTCGGGCGCGATCACCGGCTCCGGCTCGGGCGTGTAAGCAGCGGCGGGCTCGTCATAGACGCGGTCGTTCTCGACATAGTCCTCGGTGCGGCGGCGGCGGCGCAGGAGGAGATAGGCAAGCCCTCCGGCGAGCAGCAGCCCCCCGATCAGCCAGGGCAGGATCGAAGCGTCCTTCTGCTGGGCGGGCGCGGCCGCGGTTGGGACGATGTCGGTTCCGCCCTCCGGCGGTGCCGGCAGGGTTTCGACCTCGCCAGGCGGCACGGCCGCAACGTCGCCCCCTGAAGCGGAGTCCGGCAGGGGAGCGGGCACGGGGGCAGCGGCGACCGGCGCGGAGGCGGCAGGAGCGGCGGGTGCTACCGCA
>DASWMM010000357.1:0-2894 GCA_036399755.1 Allosphingosinicella sp. | reverse complement strand
TCACCGTCAACTCGGCCGCAAAGGCATAGCGCTTGTCCGACATCCCGTCGGAGCACCCCGGCTGAGGGCGAATTTTGAGTTCGAAGCGGCGCCCGGCGAGCGTGCCCGACCACGTACCGCCGCCCCGCGCGGGCGTGTATTGGGCCCAGATGCGGGTCCCTTTTTGGTCCTCCGGATGGGAATAGGTGACGCAGCGGCCATCGACCCGTGCGCTCCAGAACGGCTCGGTGCCGAGCGCATGCATGGGGCTAACGCGCAGGCGCTCGCGTCCCTGCATGGCGCACGCCCCGCCGTCGCCGGCGGGGGGTTTGGCCGGTTCGCTGGCGGCAGCAACCTTGGGCAGTTCGCCAGCCGCCGGACCTTTGCCGCCCGAGGAGGAATTCGCAGCGGCATCGCTGGGAGCAGTTGCGATGTCGGTTGCGGGTGTTTCGCCGATGGCGATGGCGGCGTTTTGAGCGGCTTGCGCTTCGGCCTGGTTATCAGCCCCCTCTTCCTCCCCCTGCCCGCCGCAGCCGGCGAGCAGCAACACTGAAAGGGTCAAGCCTCCGCAAATCCGCATGTTATCTCTCCCTGCCGACCGAACCTTTCACTGACGCAACACCGCGTCAAGTTAAGGCGCCGGAAGCGCAGGTAATCCCCATCCTCCCCCTTCCGCGTTCGGAGGGGAAGGATGGAGCAGGTTCGTGGACTTAGCCGCGGCGGCCGTCCCAGTCGCGGCGCTCAAGCCGCAGCCGCTGGCGCAGGGTGTTCACCTGCTGCTCGAGCTGGCGCACCTCGTTGCGGTCGAGGCCGTTGCGGGCGAAGCGGTTGTGGATCTTTTGCAGCTGCAGCGCGTCGCGGCGCAGGCTGGTCGCTTCCCGCGCGGAGATCGTGCGGCGCTGCTGCGCCCGCTGGATCTGCGTGGTGAGCTGGTTGATGTCGCCCTGGATCTGACGCTGCACGCCGGGCTGAACGCGCCACATCTGGGCCGAAGCCGGAACCGCGGCGAAGGCAGTGGACAGGGCGGCGAGGGAAAGCACAATCTTACGCATATTACGCTCCTATGGTCTGACGTCTCGATGACGTGAAACCGATATGGAACCGCCGTGTCGCGTGGCTGTGCCGGGACGATGGGGAATTTGTCGCAAATTGTACCCGGCCCGCAGCGAAGGTGAGGGCTAGCCGGCCGTTGCGAGGCCGCGCCCCAGATCGGCGATGAGATCGTCCGGGTCTTCGAGACCGACGGACAGGCGAAGGAGGTCTTCGGTGATCCCTGCCTCGGCCTGGGCTTCGGGCGGCATGCCCCGGTGAGTCATCGACGCCGGCTTGCAGACCAGCGTGGCGAATCCGCCCAGCGAGGAGGCCAGGGTGATGAGGCTTAGGCCGCGCAGGAACGCGGCGGAACCGCCCACAACCCGGAAGGCGAGCATGAAGCCGGGACCGTCCTGCTGCGCTTCGGCAAGGGCGTGCTGCGGGTGGGCGCGGAGGCCGGGATAATGCACCTCGAGCACTTGGGGTTGCTCTGACAGCCAGGACGCGAGGCGCATGGCGCTTGCTTCCTGACGATCCACCCGAAGGTTGAGCGTTCGCAGGCCGCGCAGGGTCTGCGATGCGTCGTGGGCCGATCCGTTGAGGCCGGCGGCATTCGACCACCAGCGGATCTGATCGAGCAGGCCGGCGTCCCTGGCGAGCAGGGCGCCGCCGAAGAGGTCGGCATGGCCGTTCAGCGCCTTGGTGGTGGAGTGCATGACAAGGTCGCAGCCAAGCTCCAGCGGCCGTTGCCGGCACGGCGTCGCGAGGGTGTTGTCGGCGATCACCAGCGTACCTTGCGCCTGCGCCTGGGCAGTGCGCTTGCGGATGTCGGTGATGCGCAGCAGCGGATTGCTTGGCGTCTCGATCCACAGCAAGCGGGGTGAGGATTGCAGCGCGTCTTCGAAGGCGCGATCGTCCTGCATGTCGATGAAGGTGGCCTGGAGCTTGCCCTGGTCCTCCAGCGCCTTGATCAGCCGGTAGGTGCCGCCATAGCAATCGTGCGGGGCCACCACCTTCGCGCCGGCGGGGAGAAGGAGCAAGGCGAGCAGGGCCGCCGATTGGCCGCTGTTGGTAATCACCCCTCCTGCCGCGCCCTCCAACTCCGACAGCGCGTCGGCGAGCAGGTCGCGGTTGGGGCTGACGGTGCGGGTGTAATCATATTCGGGCTTGGTGTCGGCGTCGGCCCATTGGAAGGTATCGGACGTCCAGATCGGCGGCGTGATGCTCCGGTAAGCAGGATCGGCGGACGGCCGCGCCGCGGCGACAACGGTTGCGGGGTTTCGGCGGCTCGTCATTGGGCGCCCTCCGCAAGGAAAGGCTGCAGCAGTTCGCCCATTGCCTTCGCCTCCTTTAGGAACATGTCGTGGCCGTAGAGGCAATCGCGCAGGTGCAGGCTGGTGGGACCTCCCAAGCTCGCATCCAGAGCTTGCATCTGAGCTGGAGGGACGAGCTGATCGGAGTTGGCGCCGATCAGCAATGCCGGACAGGCGATGCTTTGGGCATCCACCCGGTGCCGATCGATCGAGGCCGAGAGGCTGAGGAAGCGCTCCGGCGACATCACCGCTCGGAAGGCTTCGCCGCGCGCTCGAAGGTACTCCCCCGCTTCGGAGGGCGAGAGGGGGTCTTCCAGGCCAATGCCCGGTGCGAAGCGCCGGGCCAGCTCTTCGGAGGTGCGATAGGTGAGCATCGCCAAGCCCCGGGCGATCGACAAAGCTTCGTTGGCCGCGTTGTTGCGAAGGCCGAGCGAAACGATGCGGCGCTGAAGCTCGCGCACCGCCGTGCCGGCGGCGTGCGGCTCGGCGGCGGCGGAAATGATGGCGAGCCTGTCGATTCTCCCGGGGAAGAGCGCTGCGAAGGCAAGGCCGACCATTCCGCCGTAGGAG
>DASWMM010000356.1:0-2552 GCA_036399755.1 Allosphingosinicella sp. | reverse complement strand
GTGTGCGCCCCTCGACTACGCTCGGGACGAACGGGATCTGGGCATGGCCTCAACCACCCCACTCGCCCTCTACATCCACTGGCCGTTCTGCGTCTCCAAATGCCCCTATTGCGACTTCAACAGCCATGTCCGCGAGACGGTGGACCAGGCGCGGTGGCGCGACGCCCTGCTCGCCGATCTCGCTTATGAAGCCGGGGCCTACCCTCAGGGTCCCTTGGGATCGATCTTCTTCGGCGGCGGCACCCCGTCGCTGATGCCGCCCGAAACGGTGGCCGCGCTGATCGAAGCCGCCGACCGCCACTGGGGCTTCGCGCCGGGCATCGAGATCACGCTCGAAGCCAACCCCTCCTCGGTCGAAGCCGCCCGCTTTGCCGACCTGGCCGGCGCCGGCGTCAATCGCGTCTCCCTGGGCCTTCAGGCCCTCGACGAAGAAGCGCTGCGCTTCCTAGGCCGCGCCCATGGCTTCGACGAGGGCCTCGCAGCGCTCGACACCGCGCAGGCCGCCTTCGAGCGCGTAAGCTTCGACCTGATCTACGCCCTCCCCGGCCAAAGCGAAGCTGCGTGGGAGGCGGAACTTCAGCGCGCACTGTCCTTCGGCACAGGCCACCTCTCGCTCTACCAGCTCACCCTCGAGCCTGGCACGCGCTTCGCCGCGCTTCACGCCAAGGGCGAGCTCCCGGAAACCGATCCCGATCACGCCGCCTCACTCTACGAGATCACGCAGGCATCAACCGAAGCCGCCGGCCTTCCCGCCTACGAAATCTCGAACTACGCCCGGGCGGGCGAGGAGAGCCGCCACAACCTCGCTTACTGGCGCTACCAACCCTATCTCGGCGTCGGCCCCGGCGCCCACGGCCGCCGCACGGGCCACGCGACCCAGCGCCACAAGAAGCCCGAGAATTGGCTGAAGGCGCTGGCCCGCAACGGCCACGGCATCGTCGAGGAGACTGCGCTCTCCCGGTCGGACCAGGCGCTCGAGCGGCTGCTCATGGGCCTGCGGCTTCGCGAAGGCATCCCGTTCGCCGAAGTGGAGGGCGTCCTCGATCCCGTCGGCCTAGTGAAGATGGAGCGGCAGGGCCTCGTCGCTCGCGAAGGCGAGCGCCTCACGGTCGCGCCCCGTGGAATGCTGCTGCTCGACGCGATCCTAAGCGAGCTGGCCCGGCCTTAGTCGAAACCACGCGGCGCCGGGGACACGATTACCGACCCTTGCGCAGTCACTTCCCGCACCTCCAGCGCCCGCTCGGCCACACCGTCGCCGTTGAAGCGGAACGGCCCGTCGAGGCCCGGGAAACCCCGCGAACTCCTCAGCTCGCCTTCGGGAAAGGGCCGCCCCGGCTGCCAGTCGCGGGCGATGCGCAAGGTCATCAGCACCGCGTCATAACCGAGGCTCGCCAGCCGGTACGGATTGGCGCCATAGCGCGCGCGGTAGCGGGTGCGCATCTGGTTGAACATCGTGTCGGACGGCGCCGCGTACCACGCCCCCCGCAGCGCGGGCGCCGCGCCGAGCCCCTCCTCCGCCGCCCAAAGCTCCGTGCCGAGGATTCGCGCGTCTGAACTGCGCAGCAGCGGCGCAAGCGCGGCGGCATCGCGGCCGCTGTCGGCGATCAGCAGCGCGTCATAATCCCCGAAGCTGGCCAGCCGGGTCGCCGCGCTGCGCAAGGCAACGCTGCCATGGCCGGCAGGCACAGTACCGACCAGGGTTCCGCCGGCACGAGTCACCGCCCGGATCAGCGCCTCGCTCGCCCGTCGGCCGTACACACCCTCGGGCACCACCGACGCAAAGCGCCGCGCCCCCGCGCCCCGCGCGTGATCGACGACCCGCGCCACCGAATTGGCCGGCGTGAAGCCCATCAGGTAGACGCCGCTCGCCGCCACCGTGGTGTCGTTGGAGAATGCCACCACCGGCACACCTGCCCGCCGCGCCACAGGTGCAACCGCGCGCACATCCTCCGCGAGCAGCGGCCCCAGGAACAGGCCGTTGCCGTCGGCCAGCGCCCGGGCGGCCGCGCCCGCCGCACCCTTTGCGGTGTCATAGATGGTGATCCGGATCCGCTCGCCGCCCGTGTCCAGCAAAGCCAGGTTCGCGGCGTTGGCGATCGACTGGCCGACGCCCGCATTGGTGCCGCTGGTCGGCACGAGCACGGCGATGCGGTGCAGGCTCGCCTCGTCCGGTAAGGTCGGCTGCACCGGCAGCGTCGGCGGCGCTTGCGGGCGGACCTGCGGCTTCGCCTCGGCGGCTTGCACCGGCGCAGGGGCGGCCACGGCAACCGGCGCCGTCGGCACCAGCTCGCACCCGGTCAGCGCTAAGGCGAACAAAGCCGCCGCGCCGAAGCTCAGGCAGGCGCGACCCGCTTGCCGCCGGTGGGATTGCTCTGCCATGACCGTGAACCTCATGCACCCACCTCTCGCACCCGGCCTCTACATCGTGGCGACCCCGATCGGCAATCTTTCCGACCTGAGCCCCCGCGCCGCAGCCACCCTGTCTTCGGCGTCCGTCATCGCCGTGGAGGACAGCCGCGTCACCGCCAAGCTGCTCAACCACATGGGCATCA
>DASWMM010000355.1:0-4042 GCA_036399755.1 Allosphingosinicella sp. | reverse complement strand
GCGGCGAGTGCCGCGGCACTGATCGTGGGCGGGGCCGCGCAGGCGGAAACGCTTCGCGATGCGCTTGTACGGACCTATAACAGCAACCCAACGATCATGGCGCAGCGTGCCCAGCTTCGCTCGCTCGACGAGGGCGTGTCGCTTGCCCGGGCGCAGGGCCGGCCGCAGGTGTCGGGCGTTGCCGGGGTCAACCAGAACATCATCCGGCGCGGCGCCGTGCCGGGACGCAGCATCAATGCCGGGCTGGATGTCAGCTACGACGTGTTCAACGGCGGCCGGGTGCGCAACGGGATTCGCGCCGCCAATGAGCGGGTCGCCGCCGGCCGCGCCAATTTGCGGGCAACGGAAGGCGACATCTTCACCGAAAGCGTTTCCGCCTACATGGACGTGATCCGCGACCGTTCCATCGTCACCCTGAACCGCAACCAGGTGCGGGTGCTCGAAACCAATTTGCAGGCGACCCGTGACCGGTTCGAAGTCGGCGACCTGACCCGCACGGACGTTGCCCAGTCCGAAGCCCGCCTGGCGCTTGCCCAGTCGAGCCTCGCCACCGCCCAGGGCAGGCTCGAAGGCAGTGAAGAGAATTACCGCCGGGTGATCGGCGCTTTGCCCGCCGAACTGGATCCGCCGCCGCCCTTGCCGGCGCTCCCTGCCTCCGCCGAGCAGGCCGAGGATATCGCGCTGGCGAACAATTCCGATCTCGCCTCCATTGCCGCCCAGATCCGCGCTTCGGGCCGCGACGTTTCCATCGCCCAGGCGGACCGGCTGCCGACCGTTTCCGGCGTATCGAGCGCGGACTATATCAACTATGTCGGCTCGCAGCCGACCGGCATCGGCGGCAGCAGCCGATCGGGCAGCGTCGGCCTGCAGGCGCGGATTCCGATCTATCAGGGCGGCCTGGTCGGCGCCCGGGTCCGCCAGCTCCAGGCGGTGCAGAGCCAGTTCCTCGAGCGCGGCGTCGAGATCGAGCGGCTGGTCGTGTCCAACACCCGCGCCGCTTTCGCAAGCTACCAGGCGGCGCAGGAAGCCATTGAGTCCAACCAGGTGGCGGTCAACGCCAACACGCTGGCGCTGGAAGGCACCCGCGCCGAGCAGACGGTGGGCACGCGCAACGTGCTCGACGTGCTCAATGCCGAGCAGGAGCTCTTGAACAGCCAGGTCGCGCTCGTCACCGCGCGCCGCGATGCCTACGTGGCGGGCTTCCAGCTCCTCAACGCAATGGGCCGCGCGGAAGCGGAGGATCTGAACCTCGACGGCGGCGCGCTCTATGATCCGGTGGCCAACTATAACCGCGTTTCGCGGCGCTGGTCCGACTGGGCGGACGATGCGGCGCCTACGGCCGTCTCCACCCGTACTGTTACCAGCACATCAATCACCCCCGTGACAGCGCCTCAGAATTGAGCAATAACCCACTCGTTATGGGGGAAATTAACCAGGATCCGTCGATGGAAGACATTCTCGCTTCCATTAAAAGGGTGATCGCCGAGGACGGCCGCGCAAGCGCCCGTCCGGTTCGCGGCTCGCGTCCGGCCGAAGCGCCGCGGCCGGTTGAGGAGGATGTGCTGGAACTGTCCGATCCGGTCACGGAAGCGGACGGGCTCATTTCACCCGACGCCGCGCAGGCGAGCCGCCAGTCGCTGGCTGCCCTGTCCGCGCTCAAGGAGCGCAGCGATGCGCTTCCGGTGGGCGACGGGCCGCTTGAAGCGGTGGTGCGCGAGATGCTGAAGCCGATGCTCAAGGACTGGCTCGACCGCAACCTGCCGGAGCTGGTCGAGGACCTCGTCACCCGCGAGATCGCCCGCATCACCGGCAAGAGCCTCTAGCCTTTTCTACACCGTCACCCCGGACTTGATCCGGGGTCCACCTTTCTTACTAGCGCCTGTCTAAAAAAGAAGGTGGATGCCGGATCAAGTCCGGCATGACGAGCTAGGGGCTGAGACCATCGCTACGGCGCACGCCATTGCTCCCGCGCCCGCGCTTCGTCTAAGCCCCGGCGCATGAGCGAACTCCCAAAGACCTTCGACCCGGCGGCCATCGAGGCGCGCTGGTATGCCCATTGGGAACAAGGCGGCATGTTCCGGCCCGAGCGGCCGAATGCCGAGCCGTGGACGATCGTCAACCCGCCGCCCAACGTGACGGGATCGCTCCACATCGGCCACGCGCTCGATAATACGCTTCAGGATATCCTGACCCGCCATGCGCGGCTGCAGGGCAAGGATGCGCTTTGGGTGGTCGGCACCGACCACGCCGGGATCGCCACCCAAATGGTCGTGGAGCGGCAGCTCGAAGCGCAAGGGCAACGGCGCGCCGACCTCGGCCGCGAGGCGTTCGTCGAGAAGGTCTGGGCGTGGAAGGAAGAAAGCGGCGGCGAGATCACGCGCCAGCTCCGCCGCCTGGGCTGCTCGATGGACTGGGAAAATGAGCGCTTCACAATGGACGAGGGTTTCAGCCGCGCCGTGCTGAAGGTGTTCGTGCAGCTTTATCGCGAAAGCCTGCTCTACCGCGACAAGCGCCTGGTCAATTGGGACCCGAAATTCGGCACCGCCATTTCCGATCTCGAGGTCGAGACCAAGGAAGTGCAGGGCAAGTTCTGGCATCTGCGCTACCCGCTGGAGGACGGCTCCGGCTTCGTCCAGGTCGCCACCACGCGGCCCGAGACGATGCTCGCCGACATGGCCGTCGCGGTGCACCCGGAGGACGCGCGCTACACCGCGTTGGTCGGCAAGCGCATCCGCCTGCCGATCACCGGCCGCCTGATCCCGATCATCGCCGACGAACATGCCGATCCGGAGCTTGGCTCGGGCGCGGTGAAGATCACGCCTGGGCACGATTTCAACGACTTCGAAGTCGGGCGCCGCGCCGGCTTCAAGGCCGCCGACATGCTCAACATGCTGAGCAGCGATGCCAAGGTGGTGCAAACCGCCGACGGCCTCATTCGCGCCGAGTTCGTCGGCCTCGACCGCTTCGACGCGCGCAAGGCGGTGGTCGAGCGGCTGGAGGCGGACGGCCTGCTTGTCCAGGTCGAGGACCGCGTCATCCAGACGCCGTACGGCGACCGCTCGGGCGTAGTGATCGAGCCGTGGCTCACCGACCAATGGTATGTCGACGCCCACACGCTCGCCCAGCCGGCGATCGAGGCGGTGCGCTCCGGCAAGATCAAGGTCGTGCCGAAGAGCTGGGAAAAGACCTGGTTCAACTGGCTGGAGAACATCCAGCCCTGGTGCGTCTCGCGCCAGCTTTGGTGGGGCCATCAAATCCCGGCCTGGTACGACGCAACCGGCAAGGCCTACGTCGCCGAAACCGAGGAGGAAGCGCAGGCCGAGGCCGGGGAGGGCGTAACCCTCACCCGCGACAGCGACGTGCTCGACACCTGGTTCTCCTCTGCCCTCTGGCCGTTCGCGACGCTGGACTGGCCGGAAGGCGCGGACTCAACCCTCTCCCCCGCGGGGAGAGGGCAGGGTGAGGGGGTTCCGGCTCCGGGTGAAAGCGACGTTGGCAGAGCCCCCTCACCCCAACCCTCTCCCCGCAGGGGAGAGGGGGTGAAGTGGACGCCCACGCCCGGCTCCAAGCTCGCCCGCCACTACCCGAACGACGTGCTGATCTCGGGCTTCGACATCCTCTTCTTCTGGGATGCCCGGATGGCGATGCAGGGCATCCACTTCATGGAGGAAGTGCCCTGGAAGACGCTCTACCTCCACGGGCTGGTGCGCGATTCCAAGGGCGCCAAGATGTCGAAGTCGAAGGGCAATACGGTCGATCCGCTGGGCCTGATCGACCGCTTCGGCGCCGACGCCTTGCGCTTCACGCTTGCCGCGATGGAAAGCCAAGGGCGCGACATCAAGCTCGATGAAAAGCGCATCGAGGGCTATCGCAACTTCGCAACCAAGCTGTGGAACGCGGCGCGCTTCTGTCAGGCCAACGGCATCGGCGCCTCGACGGCCATCGAGCCGCCGCGGGCGGAGCTTGCGGTCAACCGCTGGATCATCGGCGAGACCGTCCGGACCGTGCAGGCGCTAGACCTTGCAATGGCCGAATTCCGCTT
>DASWMM010000354.1:0-14694 GCA_036399755.1 Allosphingosinicella sp. | reverse complement strand
AGGCTGGGGTGAGCATCTTGAGGCCGCCGGCGCCCGCTTTGGCCCGGGAGAGGCTGCGCAGTTCAAAGGCGCGGTCGAAGCGGAGGCCGAGCTGGCCGCGTTGCGACCAGCGCACTTCCGCGTTGAGGCGGCCGCCTTCGTCGAGGTCGAGCAGGATGCGGGAATCCGCCGGCAGCGGGCGTTCGCACTCCACCATCGCGCCTTCCGCCGAGATGTTGCGCAGGCGCACCGGGAGCATGTCGCCGGCATGCTCGATGACGCCGTTCCTGAGCAGGCGGTGGCGCGGCGGGCGGCTGAAGCCGACCAGTTCCGCCGTCGGTCGGCTCGCGGCGGCGAGGACGCGCGCCTCGGACGGGGGGACGGCCTTGCCGAACAGGAAGCCCTGCACCTGGCTGCAGCCGAGGCTTCGGACCAGCGCCAGTTCTTCCAGCGTTTCGGTGCCTTCGGCGGTGGTGTCCATGCCGAGGCTCTCGGCAAGCACGACGATGGCGCGGATGATGGCGGCGTTGCGGCTGGCCTTGCCTTCGGCGCCGCGAACGAAGCTCCGGTCGATCTTGATCTTGTCGAGCGGCGCGTCGCGCAGGTGGCCAAGGCCCGAGCGGCCGGTGCCGAAATTGTCGAGCGCAAGGCGGACGCCGAGCATCTTGAGGCGCGACAGCATGCGGGCCGGGCCTGCCCCGTCGGCCGGGAAGGCGCCTTCGCTGATCTCCAGCTCCAGCCGGGCGGGCTCGATGCCGGACGAAGCGAGCGCGCTGGTCACCACCGAGGGGAGGCCGGGATCGGCGACCTGGGCGGGCGACAGATTGACGGCGATGCGAACGTGGGCCGGCCAGTGCGCGGCCTCGGCACAGGCGGTGCGGATCACCCAGGCGCCGATCCGCGGCATCAGCCCGCATTCCTCGGCGACGGGAAGAAAGGCGGCGGGCTCGATCAGGCCTCGAGTCGGGTGCTGCCAGCGCAGAAGCGCCTCGAAGGCGGCGACTTCCTCCGTCAGCGAATCGACGATCGGCTGGTAGAAGAGCTTCAACTGCTCCTTGCCGAGCGCGTCGCGAAGATCGTTCTCCAGGATCTGCCGCGCGGCGGCGAGGGCGTGCATTTCGGGCGCAAAGAAGCGGAAGGTGCCGCGTCCGGCGTCCTTGGCGGCGTAGAGCGCGAGATCGGCGTCCTTGATCAGCGCGGATGCATAAGTCTTGCCCGGCGTGGCGATGGCGATGCCGGCGGAGGCGCCGATCTCTACCGTGTGACCGTCCACTTCGTAGGGGCGCGACACTTCGGCAATCAGGGCGCCGGCGATTTCCTCGATGCGCGCGGCTTCGTCGATGCCGGGCAGGATCGCCTCGAACTCGTCGCCGCCGAGGCGCCCGACCTGCCCGGCTGCGCCGAGCACCGCGCCGAGCCGGGCGGCGACCTGCTTCAGGAGCTTGTCGCCGACCGGGTGGCCCAGCGTGTCGTTGACCTGCTTGAAGCGGTCGAGATCGATCAGCAGCAAGGCGCAGCCGCGGTGGCGCTCGGCGGCGTTGGCGAGCGCATCGTCGAGCATCCGGCGCATCATTGCGCGGTTGGGAAGGGCGGTGAGGCTGTCGTAGCGGGCGAGCTTGGTTTCCTCGGCCTCGCTGCGGAGCTGTTCGCTCAAGTTCGCGCCGATGCCGCGGAAGCCGAGGAAGCGGCCATAATCGTCGAAATTGGGGGTGCCGGACAGCGACCACCAGCTTTCGTCCGAGCCCGGCGCGCGGACGATCACGTCGGAGAAAGGGAAGCGCGCGCCGAGGTGGAAGCCCAGGGTGCGGCGAGCCTCGTCCGAACCCTCCTGCTTGGCGACAAGAAGCAGCTCCTCCAGGTCGGCGCCGATCGCCTGGCCGTCGTCCAGGCCGAGCCGGCCGACGAGCCCGGCGGAGAGGTAGGTGAGCCGCCCTTCCGCATTGGTTTCCCAGAACCAGCCGCGTCCGCTTTCCTCATATTCCTCGACAAAGCGGCGCGCCTTTAAAGCTTCCCATTCGGCGGCGAGGCGCTGCTGGGCGGAGAAGATGAGATCGCGGGCGCGGGACAGGCTGAGGAAGGTGAAGAAGATGCTCGCCACCGCCATGATGAGGATCAGCGGGCTTGCGCTGTTGATCAGCGCCACGCCGGCAAGCGTCACCAGGCAGGAGAGGACGAGCAGGACGGGGAACAGGAAGAAGGCGGCGATGCCGGCGCTGAGCGCGGCGAAGAGGATGGCGCGGGCGAGCAGCGGGCTGTCCGGGCCGAGCAGGGCAATGGCGAGGCCGAACAAGGCGGCGGCGGCGGCGATGTAGCAGGCCGTCCAGCGCATCTTGCGGTGCGGCGCGCAATCGCGTGCCATCAGCCGCCAAAGGCCGAAATCGAGCGCGAGGATGCCGGCAAGCGGCGCCGCAACCAGCAACCCGCCTTGGCCGCGGAACAGCAGCACGGCCAGCAACGTCACCGTCCACAAAGCGTGGGAAACGGCGAGGAAGGGGATCGAGACCCCAAGCGCGCTGGCGCGTTCGGCGGCGATCCGGGCCTGCTCCTCGCTTACCGGCGGGCTGAAGTCGAACGGGATAAGCGCGCGCAGCGGCAGCGGCGCGAGCCCCTGCGCGTCCTCGCTCAATCCGGCAAAACGCCCTCGCCTCATGGTTCGTCTTTGGCTCCCCCTCGCCGCGCGCTCTTTGGTCCGCGCCGTGCGGCCGGATTTCTACCCGATCCAGGTTAACGGCGCGCGTGGAGCGCTGGTTTACCGGCCGGTAACCACGTCCTTGCGCATCGGCAGTCCGGCCAGGATTTCACGGCGAAGCTGGGCCTCGGCGGCCGGGCGTCCGGCGATGCTTGCGCCGGCCCGGGCGACGAGCAGGTGGGCAAGCGCATTGTGGCGCTCCTCCACGGTCCAGCCGCAGGCATCGACGTCGATGGCCGCGTAGAAGCGCGCGCCGAACTCGCCGTCGCGCTGCCATTCGACCTGCGCGTCGACCGCGCCGATATCGGGAATTTCAATGGAAACGGTGCCGCCGACCCGCAGCCGCACGTCGCATCGGGCGCGGAAGCCGAGCTCGGACAGATCGAGCATCGAGGCTTCGACAGTGCTCCACGCATTGGGCTTCAGGCGCGTCGAACCGGTCACCGGCCGGCGCTCGGCGCGGCGCGCCCCTTCCAGATTTGGTATGGCTGCTCTGCCCATCGCCTCCTCCCGTAGCGAGAGCCATCCTAAAAGATGGGCGTTAACAAAGCGCTGCCGGCTCAATAATCCTTGGAAACCCGCACATTGACGCTTTCGCGGCCGATTGTTGAGATGCTGGACAGCAGCGAAAGCCAGCGGGTGATCTGATATTCGACGATCGTCGCCGAGTAGCCGCGCGCATCCGTTATCACCTCCACATAGACGCGTCGGCCGAGATATTTGCCGGCGGCGATGGCGGTGCCCTGCCCAGTGGTGATGTCGGCGGGCACAATGCGGAGGCGATCGAGGCCGGTGGCGGCGCGCACCGCGTTGATCGGATCGAGCCCGCCGCCCGAATTGTTGAGCGACGCGACGGCGGCGGCGAGCTGCAGCGCTTCGGGGGCTGAGAGGTTGGTGATGGAGGTGCCGAACAGCAGCCGCGACAGAAGCTCGTCCTGCGGCAAGGCCGGCGTGCTGCTGAACGCAATCTCCGGCCGCTGCCCGCGTCCGGTGACGCGGATCACCGCGTTCAGGCCCTGCACCCCGCCCGCCGCGGTGATGTCGAGCACCGGGTTGACCGGGCTCTCGCCCCCAAAGCGGATCTGGCCGCGCTGGAGGTCGAAGCGGCGCCCGGCGAAATCGTAGGAGCCGCGGACAAGGTCGGCGTTGCCGGTGATGCGGGGCTCGGTGACCGTGCCTCCAATCCGCAGGTCCGCGCTCCACTCGCTGTTGATGCCCAGCCCGGTGACGGTGAGCCGGCCCGGTGCATCGACTTCGAGGTCCAGCGCCCAGGGGGTGAGGCGCCGAGCCACGGGCCGCTCGTCGGCGGGCAGGTTGATCTCGCGCACGTTCAGGCGGTTGAGCTGGGCCGAGGCGCGGACGCTGCCCAGGCGGAAGGCGCCGGAGGTGAGCCGGACCTTGCCTGAAATCGAGCCGATCTCGCCGTTGGAGCGGATCGCGATTCCGCCGCTGACCTGCGCCCTCAAATCGTCGCGGTCGAGGAGTTGGGCGGCCTCCGCGTTCAAATTGATGTCCATGCCGAAACCGCGCGGCCCGGCAAGGTCGAAGGCAGCGCGGCCGCTGACCTTGCCCTTGTTCTTGGTGGTGCCGGAGAAGCTGTCGAGCACCAGCCGCGAGCCGCCGAAGCGGCCGGCGGCGCGCACGTTCTCGATTACCATGCCGGTGACGGCGCTTTCGATCCGTGCCTTGTCGGTGCGCAGCGAGCCGCGAATCTGCGGGCTGTTGAGGCTGCCCCGCGCATCGGCGCCGATCGCCACCGCGCCGCTGACGTCGATCAGCTCCACGCCGGTCAGCCGCCAGAGCGTGTCGGCGGCGCCGTTGTAGCGGATCTGCGCCACCATCGGCGCCGCCGCCAGCCGCTCGCCGATATTGCCGTTGAGCCCGATCGGCGACAGCCGCGCCTGCGCCCGGCCGATGGTCCGCCCTTCGCTCACCGCCACCGCGCGGATGCCGGCGTTGCCGTTCTCCAGCCGCGCCGCGACGCCGATGTCCACCGGCCGCGAGGACAGGACGAGGCCGGAGCGGGTGAGGCCGCGCACGCGCAGGTCGGCCGCCCCGCTCGGCTGCCCGCCGCCTTCGGGGAAGCGGTAGGAGAGCGTGCCCGATGCGTTGCCGCCGAGGCCGAGTTCGGGCCAGCCGATGTCGAGCACGGAAAGCGGCATCGCGTCCATGCGGGCGTTGAGCTCGGTGGTCGGCCCGCCGAACAGGCCGGAGAAGCTTGCGCTTCCGCCCGCGAAGGAGACGCCCGCGGATTGAAGCCGCCACGCATTGCCCTCGCGCACTAATATAGCCGGCTGGGTAAGCCGGATCGGGCGCCGGTCCACCGAGCCCTCGCCGGTCAGCCGCACCCGGCCCGGCGAGAAGTCCGCCACCGCCGCGAAGGAGAAGTTGCGGCCGCGCGTGCCGGCAATCCGCGCCGTGACCCGCCCACTTCCGCCGCGCATGCTTCCGCTCGCCTCGACGCTGGCGATGGAGACCGGCCCTCGGCTCACCCCACGCGCGCTGAGGTTCCCCTCAAGCGAGGTTCCCGCCGGATCGAGGATCACCACGCCGCGCAGCCGGCCGCTGCGGATTGCGATAGGCGGCGGTCCGGCGAAGCGGGCGTTGTCTGCGGTCATGTCCACGGCGATGCGCTGCACGCCGTTTACCGGGCTGAACACCAGCCGCCCGAGCAGCCCGCCGCCCGAGACGTCGAGCGCGCCGAAGAAGCCGCCCGGATCGGCGCGAAGCGAACCGCTCGCCCGGGTGCTGGACACGGTCAGCAACGCCACCTGGATGGTCGCCGCACCGCCCCGCGGGAGCAGGATGTTGCCGGTGGACGCGAACGGCCCGAGATAGGAGCCGCCGGCCGCGCGATAGGCGAAGCCGCTTGCGTTGGGCTCGAGCGCGAGCACCATGTCGCGGATGCCGAGCGCCTTGTTCGGGTTGGGCAGGCGCAAGGTGACGCGCGGCCGTTCGATCCGGCCGTCCAGTGCGATGCCGAAGGCGCCGTACGCCGCCTGCTTGCCCTGCCCTTCAAAGGCGAAGGTGCCGTCGCGGCGCCTGAGGCCGCTGCCGGCGATGGCGATGCCCGGCGCGCGGATGCGCAGGTTGTTGAAGTGCAGGATGAAATCGTTGCCGCGCACCAGATCGGCTTCGAGGTAGGGCAGGCCGCCGGCGAGGCCCGCCAGGAACTTGTTGTCGAAGCGCCGCATCCAGGCGCGGCCCTTACCGGTGACCAGCGTGCCCTTGCCGCTGGGGTGGCGCACGATGCGGAGGTCGGTCGCGACATCTACGACGCCGAGGCTCGGCACCTGGTAGTTGGGAAGGTTGGCGGCGACATCGACCTGGTAGCGGCCGTTCCGCAGGTCCACGACCAGCCCGACCTTGCCGTTGAGCTTGTCCGATTTGGCGGTAAGCCCCTCCCCGCGCAGCTCCCGCGCGGTGACCTTGAGCCGTCCTTCGACCCGAAGGTTGGCCATGACCGCGCCCGCGACGTCGCCGACTCCGGTAACCCGCCGGACGGTGGCGACGATCGGGACGGTGATGGGCGCCTTCGACATCCGCCCCCTGCCTTCGGCGCGCACATCCTCGAGCCCGTCATCGTTGAACAGCAGGCGCGGCGAAGTGAGGCGGTAGGCGAAATCGAAGCTCCGGAACGGCCCGTTGAGCACCGCCGTCAGCCGCACCCGCTCACCCCGCATGTTGGGGAACAAGGCCGCCGGCTGCAGCAGGTCCGCGCCGACCCGCAGGTTGCGGAGCCGGTTGCGCCCCAGATCGACCGCCCCCGCCGCTTCCACCCGCAACGCCGCCGAGCGAAGCGACACTCGCCCGTCGATACGCCGCTCGGCAAAGGTGCCGCGGCCGTTGAGCAGCACGCGCGGCGCCGTGAGGCGCTGCTTCTTGCCGGTGAGGAATTGCGCGGGGTTGGCCCAGCCGGAGACGCCGTAGCGGCCGCTTTCCGCCTTGAGCTGCAACTCGGCGGCGCGGCGGCCGGACAGGTCGAGGCGGGCGGTACCGGCCCAGGACGCCCAGAGGCCGTCGCCGTCGACCACCAGGGCGATCGGCCGCCCCGTGCCGAGCAGCGCGCCGACGACGCTCCTCGCGGGCGCCTCGACCCGCGCTTCGATGTCGAAGCGGTCGCGGTCCGGCTGGGCGTCGAGGCGCAGGCGCACCCGGTCGCCGCCGCCCTTCACCGCCCCGTCGAGGCGCACCAGCGCGCGCCCCTCGCGGATGTCGGCCTCTCCCGACAGGCTCGCGACCCGTGCCTCCCCGGCAACCGCCTTGCCGATGCGGAGCTGGGCGACATCAAGCCGGCCGATGTGGATGTCGAAGCCGGGCAGCACCGGCCCCGGCTCCTCGGCGGGGCGGAGCTTGGGCAGGCGATGAAGGCTGGCGAGTTGCGCCTCGAGATCGTGGATGATCAGCCGGTTGGTGACCCAGCCCAATGGCTGCCAGTCCACCTCGATCAGCGGCGATTCCGCGAACAGCCCGTCGGGGTCGTAGAGGCGGACATCGACCAGCCGGGTGTCGCCCCAGATCGACCCGTCGATCCGCCCGATCTGGATTCGGAGGCCCGATTCCGGCGCCATCGCAGCGATCCGGTCGGCAAGGAAGCGGTGGCCGGCGCCGGTGTCGAGCAGGAAAGCGGCGGTGACGGCGAGCAGAAAGGCGGCAAGGAGCAGGCCCACCGCCCACTTCGCAAGGCCCGAGGCCCAGCGGGCGCGGCGGCGGCGGCGCGGCGGCGGAGCGGTGGCCTCGGCCTCCACACTCTCCGTCTCTTCCGCCGCCGGTTCGTCCATCAGAAGGCCTGGCCGAGCGAGACGTAGACAGCAACGCGCGCATCGCCGGCGCGGGGGTTGAGGGGCGTGCCGAGATCGACCCGGATCGGCCCGAAGCGGGTGTGGTAGCGAACCCCGATGCCGGCCCCGAAGCGCAGGTCGCCGAAGGACGGCAAAGGCGACGTGTCGATGTTGCCGCCGTCGAGGAAGGGCACCACGCCCCAATTGCCCCAGCGCACCCGCGCTTCCAGCGAGAATTCGGCCAGGCTTCGGCCGCCGATCGGATCGTCGAACACGGGATCGCGCGGGCCGAGCCGCTGGAAGCCGTAGCCGCGCACCGATCCGCCGCCGCCGGCATAGAAGCGGCGCGACGGGGCGATACGGTCGCGGCTGGCGCCGACGATGGTGCCGGCCCGGGCGCGGCCGGCGAGAGTCACGGTCGGCGTGATCGGCTGGTAGAAGCTGCCGTCGAGCTGCAGGCGCGAATAGCCGAAACCGCTGCCCTGGAACGACGCCTCCGGCGAGAAGCGCGCGGCCAGCCGGTAACCGTTTGTAGGATCGAGCAGGTCGTTCGAGCCGTCATAGGAGAGCGTCGCCGGAATCGCGCCGATGAAGAAGGTGCGGCGCCGCGTGGTGCCGGTGTCGATATCGACGTCCTGCTCGTCCGACGCGATCAGCTCGCCGCCCACGGACCAGGTCCATTTCTTCTGCCAGATGAGGTTCGTCTGCCGCTCGATATTGGCGGCGAGGTAGGTGGTGCGCGCGTCGTAGGCGGCGCGATCGATGTTGCTGACCGCGAACTGGGCGGTGAGCACCTGGTCGCGGCGCAGAAAATTGTTGCGGCGCAGGGTGGCGCCGATCAACTGCTCGCGGGTGCCGGCAACGCCGCGGAAGGTGACTGCGCCTTCGGGCGGAAGCAGGTTGCGGTGCTGCCAGCTTGCTTCGACGCGGATGCCTTCACCGGTGCCGTAGCCCGCGGCGCCGGCAATCGTGCGCATCGGCGCGCGCTCCAGCGTAACGGCGAGATCGACGATCCTGGGATCGGCGCCCGCGACCGGGCGGATGGCGACGGTGGAGACCAGGCCGGTTGCGATCAGGGCCCGGCGAAGGTCCTCCACCCTGGCCTGGGTATAGGCCTCGCCCGGCTTCCAGCGTGCGATGCGCTGGAGGTGGGTGGCGGAGAACAGCGGCCGCCCTTCGACCAGGATTTGCCCGAATTGGCGGGCGCCGTTGGGATCGACCGGGAGAACGAGGGTTGCGGTGCGGGCCTGGTGATCGATGGCCACATCGAGCTCGCCGACTTCGGCAAAGGCGTAACCGCGCTTGCCGAGTTCGGTTCGCACCGCCGCCTCGCCCGCGATGACCTTGTCGGCATCGACCGGATCGTTGGCCGCAACGCCAAGCGCCTCGTTCAGCGCGGCGGCATCTCCGGGGCTTGCCCCCCTGACGCCTTCCAGCCGCACGTCCGTGAAGCGGTACAGCGGCCCGGGCTCGGCGTGCAGGGCGACGCGCACCGGACCCCCTGCCGCCTCCGCAACCTCCACCCGCGCCTCGACAAGCGCGTCGTAGAAGCCGCGCGCGCGCAGCAGCTCGCCCAGCAGCTCGGCATCCTCCCGGGCGCGGCGGTCGATCTGGGCGGCGTTGGCCGGGTCCTCCCGGTTCTTCTCCAGTGTGGAAAGCGCATCGAAGCGCGGGCGCAACGTTGCCGTAAGCTCGTCGTCCAGACCCTCCAGCGCCACCACGTAAGCGCGCTTGGCGGCGATGTCGGCGATGCCCGTGTCGGGCGCCCCCGCGATTCCGGTGCCGGCGCTGTCCTCCAGTTCCGGCCAGTCGACACCGATGCCCGGCATCGGATCGAGCGGCGCCGAGGGATCGAGCGGCGCATCCAGTTCGGAGAATGGGTCCGGCGCAGGCGCTTCGGGCGCGGGCGCGCCGGCGGGCGGCGCGGCCTGCTCCTGGGCTAATGCGGAGGCGGGGCACCAAAGGCTGCAACCGGCAGCCGCAGCAGCCGCCGCGCCCCACGCGGATAAGCGAAACATGGGGCGGAGCCTAACGGGCGTCCAAGCCTGCCGCCAGCGTTGAATCAAGGCCGAAAAAGGGCGGTCCCGGCTGGTCGATCGGGCCTAGTGGACCGGGCCCGTGCTCGCCTCCAGGCCAAGGGTGCCGATCATCCGTTCGACTTCGCGCCAGCGGCAGAAATGGACGACGTTGCCAAGGTCGCGGCTTTGCCCGGCGCGGCGGCGCGCTTCGGACACGGCAAGCTCGCCGAAATCGGAAATCAGGTCCGCGGCCTCGGCAAAGGCGCCTCGGCCGGTGATGTGAACGTTGTGGTGCAAGCAAACCCCCCGGCGTGTCGGTAAGGGCGGTGTAGCCGCCAATGCGTTGCGAAATTGGTGCGCTGCAATGGTGAAGACAAGATTTATCCCGTTCGCCCGGGCTGGTCAGCGAGCCCACGCGGTGCCAGAAGCGCGGCCATGGCGAACGGCTCCAGATACACCCAGGCGGCGGGATCGATCCTTGCCATCGCGATCATCACCGGCACCGTCGGCGGAATCATCGTCGGCCAGCCGAGCATCGGCATCCTCGTCGGCACGGCCGCCGGGGCGCTGCTCGCCTTGCTGTTCTGGCTGAACGAGCGCCGCCGCTAAAACGCTTACAGCAGCCGGCGCCCGACCCAGACCACGCGCCCGACCACATCCACCGCCGCCGGATCGCATTCCGGCCAGGAAGGGTAAGCGTCATTGTCGCTGCGCACGGAAATGCCGCGCCCGGCCGGATTGCGGGCCACCCTTTTTACCACCAGGGCGTCGTCGATCCGGAGTACGTAGATGCCGTCGCGAAGCCGCTCGGCCGCGTCGCCCCGGTCGACCAGGATCTCGTCGCCGTCCGAGAGGGTGGGCACCATTGAATCCCCCTGCACCCGGATCAGCGACAGCCGCCCGGCCGCCGCGCCGCCGCCGATCCGCATTCGCCGAAGCCAGGCCTCGTCGAAGGCGATCTGGCCAAGCGCCCGCTCATCCCCCGCCTCGGCGCCGGGGCCGGCCGAGGCGCCGACATCGAGCCGCGCCACCGAAACCAGGCTGCCCCGCTCCCGCGCCTGTTCCGGCCCGCCGAGAAGGGCCTCGTCGATCCTGAAGTAGCGGGCAAGCGCCCGGCGATCCTCTTCCGAGAGGCGCTTGGGTGTGCCGCGCTTGATATATTGCTGCACGTAGGCCGGGTTGCGGCCGATCAGGCGCGACAGGCCGGCATAATCCTCCCCCCTCTCCCCAATGAGGCGCGCGAGCAGCGATCGTGGATCTTCGGCCATTCATCTTCGTAACGATAGGAAATTTCCTAGACAAGTAGGAAAACTCCTCCGAATGTAGAACGTAACGGGAACAGTGATTCGGAGGAGAACCGGCGTGAGTAGAACGCTGCTGCGGCGCATCGAGCGCTATCTGCACAAGACGCGAATCGCGCCGACCACCTTCGGGCGGCTCTGCGCGCGCGATCCCCAGCTTGTCTTCGACATGCGCAAAGGCCGCGAGCCGCGGCTCGGGCTGCGCCGCAAGATCACGGCCTATCTGGATGGCCGGGAGGAATTTCCATGAATGGGACGCTGAGCCTCAGCACCGCGTTTCTGCGCGCCGTGCGCCTTTTGCTGGAGCCGCTGGGCGGCTTCGAGCTGGAGGAAACCAGTACGCGGCGCTGGGAAAGCGGCCACTTCGAAGGCGCGCGTCACCTGCTGGTGTTCCGCTTCATTGGCGAACATGCCGAACGCGCCGCCAACGCGCTCACGCGGCGGATCAATAGTGAGGATCTTGAGGTGGAGGGGCAGATGGTTGCGGACATCACCCTGTTCGCCGAGGAGCGGACCCGCAGCCCCACCCGCGTGCTGTTGAAGATCGAGGCCTTGACCGTCTGCTGCTGATCAGCCGCGGGCGGCGAGCTTCTGGAGGTCGCCGATTGCGCTGCGCAGCCGGTGGCCGACGGCATCGTCGGCCTGGGGCGCAACCGCGGCCGGATTGAGCGTCACCCGCTCCTTGCGGCCAAGGCCGAATTCGAGCCGCTGCATGAGCTTGGAAAGGCTCGCATCCGGATCCTGGGCGGGCGCGGGTTCTTCGGCGGGCACGGGCTCTTCGGCCACGGGTTCGTGCTCCACCGCTTCGACGATGACTGGCTCCACGGGTGCCGGCGGCAGTGCTTCGGCGACGAGCGGCTCAGGCTCGGACGCGCTCACCGGCTCCGGCTCAGGCGCACGAACCGGCTCCGGCTCCGGCGCACGAACCGGCTCCGGCCAGACGAGCGGCGCTTCGGGCTCGGCGGATTCGTCGACCGGCTCCGCTTCAACGGTTTCCGGTTCCTGCTCGACAAGGAAGGCAGGCACTTTCGCCTCCGGGGCAAGCAGCAGCTCCTCGCCCGGCGTTTCGTCGGGCTCGCCGAGATCGCGCGCCACGAGTGGGCGGCGTGCGGGAGCGTCGGGATGGGCGTCGGCGCGGCGCAGGCGGATGGGTTCGGGCGGCGCATCGGCTTCGGTAAAGGCGCGCCTTTTGACCCTAGGCCGGTCCGCAAGCTTGAGGAGCAGCAGCGAGCCGCCAAAAACGACAATCCCCACGGCTGCGGCGAAGGCGACGCGGGCGGTGAAGCCGAGCGGCGGCTGGGCGGGCGGGAAGATGTCGGCGAGGCCGCTTGCCAGGGCAATTTGCGTCAGCCGCCATTCCGGAAGCCAAAATGCGGCGAACAGTAATGCAGCGCCGGCGAAGCCCGCAAGCGCAAGGTCGAAGACGCTGCCGCGCGCCAGGAAGGAAAATCTTTTCATCAAAGCGCCTTGCCCGTCAGTCTCTGGTAAGCGGGCATGTAGCGCGAAATGTTCAACGACCAGTTACGATCGCGTTCAACAAATGCGTGCGCCGTATCCCGCCGCTCTTCCCACTGTCCACGATTGCCGAACAAGGTGTCGAGCGCGCCGGCAAGCGCCGCCGGATCGCCGGCCGGGAAAAGGGTGCCGGTGACGCCGTCCTCGATCAGCTCGCGGTGGCCGCCGACATTGGATGCCGCGACCAGCTTGCGTTGCGCCATCGCTTCCAGGGGCTTCAAGGGCGTCACCAATTCGGTCAGCCGCATCGCCTTGCGTGGATAGGCCAGCACGTCGATCAGTCCGTAATAACGCTCCACCTCATGGTGCGGCACGCGGCCGATGAAGTGGATTCGGTCGCGCGCCGCAGACGCCTCGGCCTGCGCCTTCAGCGCCTCCTCCATCGGCCCGCCGCCGACCAGCAGCAGATGCGCTTTGGGCCGCTTGGCAAGCAGGATCGGCATCGCCGAGATGAGATCGTCCAGCCCTTCATAATCGTAGAACGAGCCGATGAAGCCGACCACGTCCGCGCCGCGCAGCCCGAGGCGGCGCGCCAGGTTCAAGTCGGCCGGCACCGGATTGCCGAACAGGCTCATGTCCACCCCGTTGGGCGAGACGATGATCTTCGCGGCCGGAATGCCGCGCGAAACCAGGTCGCGCCGCAGCCCTTCGCAGATCACCGCCACCGCATCGGCGCGGCGGGCCGCATAGGTCTCCGCCCTGCGGATCAGCTTGTAGCGCACCGAATCCTCGGTCCCCGTGCCGTTGCCGACCGCCGCATCCTCCCAGAAGGCGCGGATTTCGTAGATCAAAGGCAAGCCCCGCTTCCGCGCCACCGGCAAGGCGGCAAGCGCGTTCAGCACGGGCGAGTGGACATGGAGCTGGTCCGGCTTCCACGTCTCCACCAGGGCATCCAGCCGCTTCGACAGCGCCCGGATTTCCCGCCACTCCCGGAGCGGCGACGGCGCCTTGGCCGGCATCGGCGTGCGGAAGAAGTCGATCCCCTCGATATGCTCCGGGTCGGGCCCGCCGCGGTCGTGCCGCGCCCCCGTCAGGCACGCGACTTCGAGACCCCGCGTCTTCTGGGCGGTCACAATCGCCCGCGTTCGAAAGGTGTAGCCGCTATGGAGCGGCAGGCTATGGTCGAGCACGTGGAGTATCCGCATGCCGATGCTTCTGCCACCATTGCCTTAACGGCCCGTCAACCGCCGCCGTTTATCAGCGTGCCGGTGAGGACCCGGGCATGATCGACAATCTCGCGCTTGCGCTGAGCCACGGGCTGCTGATCCTTGCCGCCTGGCGCCTGCTCTCGCGCCCCGATCTCGACGATCCCGACATCGCCGCTCCGCCCCCGCCCGCGCCGAAGAAGAAGAGCTTCCTCAAGGCCGCGCCCGATGCGTGACCTGGGCTTCGTCCTTTATCTCGCCGCTTTGATCGGCCTCGGCTTCAAGCGTCCGTTCCTGCTGGTGCTGGCCTTCGCCTATATCGACATCGTCCAGCCGCAGCGCCTGTCTTATTACCTGCTTAATTCGGTGCAGGTGTCGATGATCGTCGCCGCCATGGCGTTCGGCGCCTGGGTCCTGTTCGACAACAAGAAGGGCGCCCGCTTTGCCCCGCGCCAGGGGATGATCCTGCTTCTGCTCGTCTACGTGTGGGCCACCACCCAGCAGGCCGACTTCCCCCTCGAAGCGCAGAGCAAGTGGGATTGGGCCTCCAAGGCGCTGATCTGGGCCGTCTTTCTGCCACTTACGCTGCGCACCCGCCTGCGTATCGAGGCCTATCTGCTGTTCATGGTGCTGTCCGCCTCGGCGATCTTCATCGTCGGCGGGATCAAGACAGCCATCTCGGGCGGCGGCTACGGCCAGCAGATCTTCATGCTCAACGACAATACCGGCCTTTACGAAGGCTCGACCGGCTCGACCTTCGCCATCGCGATCATCCCGCTGATCCTGTGGTTCTGCCGCCACGGCACCATCTTCCCGCCCGACTGGCGGGTGAAGCTGTTCAGCGCCAATCTGATCTTCGCCTGCCTCCTTATTCCCGTAGGCACCGCGGCGCGCACCGGAATGCTCTGCATCGCCGCGGTCGCCGGCCTGGTGATGCGCGACATGAAGCGCCGCGTCGGCTACGTAATCCTGGTCTGCGCGGTTGGGGTCGCCGCCGTGCCGATGCTGCCCAAGGACTTCACCGGCCGGATGGACACCATCGCCGGCTATGAAGCCGACGCGTCCGCCACCACCCGCCTCGCCATCTGGGCCTGGACCTGGAACTACGCCCAGAGCCGTCCCTTCGGCGGCGGCTTCGATGCTTATCGTTCAAGCGAAATCAAGGTCGAGACCAAGGCGGTGGAAGGCACCGGCGCCGTTGCCAGCGTCCAGGCCAAGACCCAGGACGACAAGAGCCGCGCCTACCATTCATCCTATTTCGAGATG
>DASWMM010000353.1:0-2503 GCA_036399755.1 Allosphingosinicella sp. | reverse complement strand
CGAGATAACCGCGTCCGCATCCCCAATGCCGAAGATTCGCGATCCATCCTCCGCGGCCAGCGCAGCGATCAGTGCATCCGTTTCCCCCTCATCCGAAGGCGCATCGCCGCCCATCGCCCAGACCGGTCGAAGCGCCTGCGCACCCCGTTCAGCGGTCCACCAATTGTTCGCAAGCGCGGCGACCCAGCGCTCCGAATCGAACAATCCGGCGAGCCCCGGCACCCGCCGCGCCGCCGCTTGGTCGACCTTCGCGAGCCGCGCGCCGGGCGCTGGCGCCGAGCGAACGGAGGCGAACAGCATGTCGGGCAAGCGTACATCGCCGGCGAAGCGCGCCGAACCATCCACTTTGGCGGGAAGATCGATGCGCGGCGCCGATTGTCCGGCCAGCCGGTTTTCGACGCCGCCGCGGATCGGCAGATGTTCAGGCAAGTCCTCGCCGGCCGCCGCTTCGGCCAGCTCGGCGAAGCGCAGCTTCTCGGCGCCGTTGACGACGAAGCCGCCGATCGTGTCGAGCGTCTCCCACTCGACGTTCCAGCGCCGCGCCGCCGCCTTCATCAGCAGCGCCCGCGCGCCGGCCCCGGCTTCGCGCATCCGCGCCTCGAAACCGCGGATCGAGGTCGATCCGGCGGTGGCGGTAAGCGCGTAGCGGGTGGCATATTCTTGTGAGGCCCAGCGGGCGGGGCTTTGCAGCCATCCTGGTGCCGTTCCCTCCGCAGCCGCTTCGGCAAGCAGGGTGTTGGCGTAAACCGGCGACAAGGGCGCGGGCTCCACCGCCACGGTCTCCCAGGCCGCCCCAAGCTCGTCCGCCAGGATCTGCGGCAAGCTGGTCCACACGCCCTGCCCAAGCTCCGCCTGCGGCACGGCGACAATCACCCGCCCGTCCGTGCCGATCTTCAAAAAGGCGTTGAAGACGCGCTCGCCGGGCCCGGCACGCAGATTGGGTGCATAGCTGCGGGGCCACAGCGTCCACGCAACAAGCAGCCCCGCGCCCGCGCCGCCGCCGATCAGCAGCGAACGGCGCGAGAGGCGAGGAGAGCGGTCAGCGGAAGCCATCGCCCTGCCCCTTCCGGATTTACCGCCGACGATCAAGGGCGCTCGACCGCCTCTGCGTGCCCGGCGTTAACCGGCCAGCTCTTCCGAATAGCGCTCGCGCAGCAGCTTCTTCTCGATCTTGCCGGTGCCGAGCTTGGGCAGCGGCTGGTGGTGGACCCAGATGTAAGCGGGCAGCTTGTACTGCGCGATCTTGTCCTGAAGAAACGCGAGCAGCTCCGGCGCGTCCAGCACGCGGTCGTCCTCGCAATAGATCACCGCCGCCGGCACTTCGCCGAGCCGCTCGTCGGGCACCCCGAATACCGAGCATTCGGAAACGGACGGGTGCGAATAGATCGCCGCCTCCACTTCCTGGCAGCTGATATTCTCGCCGCCGCGGATGATGATGTCCTTCTTGCGGTCGACGATGAACAGATATTGCTCCTCATCGAAATAGCCGATGTCGCCGGTCTTCAGATAACCGTCGGCGGTGAAGCCCGCCTCGGTGGACGCCGGATCGTTCCAATAGCCGCGGATATTGGCCGCCGATCGGATCGCGATCTCGCCGGTTTCGCCCTGCGGCAAATGGCGGTCGCCTTCGCCGAGGATCGCCACCTCCACCGTCGGCTGGTGGGGCCGGCCGGTGGAGGCGGGCTTGTCGGCATAATTCTGCCAGAAATTGCCGCAGCCGACCGCGTTGGTTTCGGTGAGGCCGTAGCCCAAGGCCGGCTGGGCGGTGCGGAAGCTGTCCTGCAGGCGCTTGACGTGCGCCACCGGCCGGGCCGCGCCGCCGGCGGCAATGTCGGTCAACGAGGACAAATCGTATTTGTCGCGATCCGGATGCTGCATCAGCTCCAGGCTCATCGTCGGCACCCCGACGAAATAGGTGACCGTCTCCGCCTCGATAAGGCGCAGGGCCTCGCCCGCATCCCATTTCGACATCAAAACCATGCCGCGGCCGATGATGAAGCTGTTGAGCAGCACCGGCACTTCGCCGGTGACGTGGAACAGCGGCACGTTGACCAGGGTGCGCGGTGGGTTGGAGGGCGGCCGCCCTTCCGTTTCCATGATGCCGAGCAAGGTCAGCAGGCTGATCGAGTAGGTGTAAACCCCGGTGGTCACCGCCCGGTGGGTCGAGACCGCGCCCTTGGACAGGCCGGTCGATCCCGAGGTAAACAGAATGGTGGCATCGTCTTCCGGCGTGACCTGAGGGAGCTCCGCTTCCTCGCCGCCGCGTTCCAGCACCGGCGACATTGCTTCGGCAATGGGCCGCTCGATCGGCAGGGTCACCGATCTGACGCCGAGTCCGGTCGCCTCCATCCGCTTGGCGCGCGGCGCGTCGCACAGCACCAAAGCAGGCTCGGTCAGCGCGATGGCGTGGCGCAGCTCGTCGGTCTGCCACCAGCCGTTGACCAGGGTGGCGATGCCGCCCGCCTTCGAAATGGCGATGTAGCTGACGATCCACGCCGGGCAG
>DASWMM010000352.1:0-3308 GCA_036399755.1 Allosphingosinicella sp. | reverse complement strand
CGCTGGTGCTTTCCCCAAACACCGACGCGGGCCGCGCGCTTGGCGACGCGGGTTTGAAGGCGGACGCGCTCAACGCCGCAATCAACGAGCTGCGCGGCGGGCGGACGGCCGACACCCAGTCCGCCGAGGATCGCTACGATGCGCTGAAGAAATTCGCCCGCGACCTCACCGACGCGGCACGCGAGGGCAAGCTCGATCCGGTGATCGGCCGAGACGAGGAAATCCGCCGCACGATCCAGATCCTGGCGCGGCGCACCAAGAACAATCCGGTGCTGATCGGCGAGCCGGGCGTCGGCAAGACCGCCATCGCCGAAGGGCTGGCGCTGCGCATCGCCAACGGCGACGTTCCCGACAGCCTCAAGGACCGCAAGCTGATGTCGCTCGACCTCGGCTCGATGATTGCCGGCGCCAAATATCGCGGCGAGTTCGAGGAGCGCTTGAAGGGCGTGCTCGACGAAGTGAAGCAGGGCGAAGGCGACATCATCCTGTTCATCGACGAAATGCACACGCTGATCGGCGCGGGCAAATCGGAAGGCGCGATGGACGCCTCGAACCTGCTCAAGCCGGCGCTTGCGCGGGGCGAGCTGCACTGCATCGGCGCGACCACGCTCGACGAATATAAGAAGCACGTCGAAAAGGACCCGGCGCTCCAGCGGCGCTTCCAGCCCGTCTTCATCGGCGAGCCGACGGTGGAGGACACGATCTCCATCCTGCGCGGGCTCAAGGAGAAATACGAGCTTCACCACGGCGTCCGGATTACCGACGGGGCGCTGGTGTCGGCGGCAACGCTCAGCCACCGCTACATCACCGACCGCTTCCTGCCCGACAAGGCGATCGACCTGATGGACGAGGCCGCATCGCGGCTGCGCATGGAGGTGGAATCGAAGCCGGAGGAGATCGAGACCCTCGACCGGCGGATCATCCAGCTCAAGATCGAGCGCGAGGCGCTGAAGAAGGAAAAGGACAGGGCAAGCCAGGACCGGCTCAAGGCGCTGGAAGGCGAGCTTGCCAATCTCGAGCAGCAATCGGCCGAACTCACCCAGCGCTGGCAGGGGGAGAAGGAGAAGCTGGCGGGCGAGGCCAAGCTCAAGGAGGAGTTGGACCGCGCGCGGATCGAGCTCGACCAGGCGCAGCGTGCCGGCGATCTCGGCAAGGCGGGCGAGATCCAGTACGGTCGCATCCCGGGCCTCGAGAAGCAGCTCGCGGAAGTGGAAGCGGCAAGCGCAGGGGCGATGCTGCGCGAGGAAGTGACCGACGAGGACATTGCCGGCGTGGTCGCACGCTGGACCGGCATTCCGATGGAGCGGATGATGGCCGGCGAGCGCGACAAGCTCCTCCAGATGGAGGCGCTGATCGGCAAGCGGGTGATCGGCCAGGCGGAGGCGGTGGCCGCCGTCGCGCGTGCCATCCGCCGCTCGCGCGCCGGCTTGCAGGACCCGAACCGGCCGCTCGGTTCCTTCCTGTTCCTCGGCCCCACCGGCGTCGGCAAGACCGAGCTTACCAAGGCGCTGGCCGAATTCCTGTTCGACGATTCCACCGCCATGGTTCGGATCGACATGTCGGAGTTCATGGAAAAGCACGCGGTGTCGCGGCTGATCGGCGCGCCGCCGGGCTATGTCGGCTATGAGGAAGGCGGCGTGTTGACCGAGGCGGTGCGGCGTCGGCCTTACCAGGTGGTGCTGTTCGACGAGGTGGAAAAGGCGCATTCCGACGTCTTCAACATCCTCCTCCAGGTGCTCGACGACGGCCGGCTGACCGACGGCCAGGGCCGGACGGTGGATTTCACCAACACGATCATCATCCTCACCTCCAACCTCGGCAGCCAGTATCTCACCGGCCTGTCCGAGGGGCAGAAGGTGGAGGATGTCGAGCCGCAGGTGATGGAGATCGTGCGCGGCCATTTCCGCCCCGAATTCCTCAACAGGTTGGACGAGGTGATCCTGTTCCACCGCCTCTATGCCGAGCATATGGGACCGATCGTCGAGATCCAGGTTAAGCGGGTCGCCAAGCTGCTCGCCGACCGGAAGATCGTGCTGGACCTCACCGAGGGCGCCCGCGCCTGGCTTGGCCGGGTCGGCTACGATCCGGTCTACGGTGCGCGGCCCTTGAAGCGCGCCGTGCAGCGGTACCTGCAGGACCCGCTGGCCGACGCGATCCTGCGCGGCGAGATTGCCGACGGTTCGACGATCCGCATCGAGGAAGGCGACGGCAAGCTCATCATCACCTGAGCGGGTGCGGCCGGGCCTTGGCCGGGCGGCGCGCCCTAGTGCGCGCCGCGGCCCGGGTCGGGGCTGTGGCCGCTGCCGTCGGCGGCTTCGAAGAACAGGCGCAGCATGTTCTGCTCGGCTTCGCTGAGGTGCGGGTTCCAGACGTCGAAGATGAGCACCGCGCGCGGCAGATCGCTGCCGTTGCGCGCTTCATGCTCGATCGTGTCGTCGAAGGCGAAGGCGCGGCCTTCCTCCCACATCCGGGTCTCGCCGCCGACCCGGAAGCTGCAATCGGGCGGCACAATCAGCGGCAGGTGGACGATGGCGCGGACATTGCTCACCCCGGTGTGCGGCGGGATGACCGCCTTGGGGCCGAGGATGGAGAAAAAGGCGGTCGGCGCGCGCCCTTTGATCTGCGCACGGGGCAGGCCTTCCAGCGCTGCTGCGGTGACCGGGCAGCGCTTGCAGGCTTCCTCGATCGGCGCGCCGTGGCGCCAGAGGTGAAAGGCGCTCCAGTCGTTCGACTTGTCGAGCGGGCTCCATTTGCCTTGGGGGGTGCCGGGCTGGAGATCGACATAGGGCTGGAAGCCGATCGCGCCATCGGCGAGCAGCGCTTCGAACTCCGCCCGAATCTCGCCGGTTTGCGCCTCGAGTGCCTCCATCCAGGGGAAATGCTCCCGGTCGAAATATTCGTCGGCGGGGAGGAAGGGGTAGTGAACGCCCATGCAGTCGTTGAAATAGATGGTGCGGCGGCCGAGCACGGCGTCGATGGCCGCGTCTAAGCGCCGCTTGTCGCGGCCCTCCAGGGTGCCGCGGCGGCCTTCTAGCGCCCGGTCGATCGTGGCGCCGAACAGCGCCTGGCGTTCGGCGACAAAGGATTGCGCGCGGTTCAGGACCTCCCGCAGCGGCACCGGCAAGTCGGGAATGGCCGCGCCGAGCGTGATTACCGCGCTCCAGCGCTGCACCGCCTCGGCATATTCGCCCTGGCGCTCGTGCAGTTCGGCGAGGCGGAGCAGGGCCATGAAGTGACGCTGGTCGGTGTCGAGGACGCGCAGCAGGCTGTCCCGCTCGCCCTCGACATCGCCGGTGACGCGCTGCGCC
>DASWMM010000351.1:0-11903 GCA_036399755.1 Allosphingosinicella sp. | reverse complement strand
TCGCGCATCACCGCAAGCGCGCCGATCACCGCACCGGCGGAATCGCGCAACTGGGTGCCGACGAAGTGGATGTCGATCAGGTCGCCGTTTTTCGCCTGCCGCACCGCCTCCACATCTACCCGCTCGCCGGCGATTAAGGCGGTGAACATCGCCCGACTTTCGGGGCCACCCGAGCCGTTTTCAGGAGAAAGGATCTCGATGGGGGCGCCGATCGCCTCGTCCTCGCTGTAGCCGAACAGCCGTTCCGCGCCGCCGTTCCAGCTCGTGATCCGCCCGTCGATGCCGGCGCCGATCATCGCGTCGGGCGACGATGACGCGATGGCGGCGAGCCGCGCCATCGGCTCGACCCGGCGCCGTTCGTCCGAAATCGCCGCAAGCAGCAGAACGGTAACGGCGCTGACGGCAACGAACTGCTGGGTGTTGAGAACCGCGTCCACCCCGGTCTGGATCAGCGGGCCGCTGCCGACGCTCACCCCCCAGATCGCGAAGGCGGAGGAGATCAGCAACGTCGCCGAAGCGCCGCGGACGTAGAAGGCGATGCCGGCCCAGATCAGCACCGGGAAGAGGTGCCAGCTCCTCAGCCAGGGGAAGACCCCAGGATCGAAGATCAGCCAGCCGAGCAAGGTCGTCGCCGCGACGCAGGCGGCAAGATGCGCCCAGGCGGCGGGCGGCAGGTCGCGGCTGCCGGTTTTCCACCAACTCAGGATCAACGGCGCGATGGTGAGCCCGGCGACGACGTTGCCGAACCACCAGCTCGTCCAGACATGCGCGCTCTGCTCGGCGTCGAGACCGGCCGAGCCGATGAGGATCATGGTGCCGAGCGTCGCCGAAATGGCCGACGCTCCGGCCACGCCGAAGATCAGCCACAGCACGTCATGGCGGGTGCGGAGCGCCGGATCGATTCGGCCGAACCGCTGCAGGATGTAGGCGGCGGAGAAATCGGCCGCGGCGTTTGCACCCGCGATGGCGAGCTCCGCCCAAAGCGGTTGCGCGGTGCCGAGGATCAGGCTGGCTCCGAGGCGGCCGAGGAAAATGGCGGGCCAAAGCCGCCAGCCGCCGATCAGAAGGCCGGCGAGCGACACGCCGAATGCCGGCCACACAGCCGAGCCCGCGCCGCCGACCCGGGCCCATTGCAGGCCAAGAACCGCGAGCGGCAGATAGGCCGCGAATAAAAGAAGCCCCCCTGGGAGCGCGCGCTTCAAAACTTTCCCTCACCCCATTCGTCCCGGCAAGCGCGGGAGCGAGTGCGATGCAAAGCCGAAACGAAGCCCCGCGTAAAGGGTAAAATGCGCGGGGGAACCGCCGCCCTCACCGAGAGAGCGGCGGCGTTATCAAGAGCTTAGCTACCCGACCCGGTAGCCGGGGCGGAGACATCGACCTTGACGTCGGTGGCCTTGCCGCCGTTCATCAGATTTCCGCCGAAAAGGTAGAAGAGCAGGGCGAGCACCGCGATCAGCAGGATCACGGCAATTACCGTGCCGCCGCCGCGGCCGCCGCCGTCCGTGGTGACGACGGTCGTCGTTTCGCGGTCGCGATTGTGATCACTCATGGCACATCTCCGTTTGTTTCGGAGGCATAACGCCGGCTCGCGGGCCGGGTTCCCCCTCGCGCGGCGGCGGCGCGGCCGCTAAGCAGTAAGCAGGGGAACCGGGGGAACACTAGAATGACGCCGCTCGACAAGGGCCAGCTCTGGGTGATGCGCATCCACGCCGCCGCCTTATCGCTCCTCCTCCTGCTCGCCGGGGCGGGCGCGGAAGCGGTGCTTCGAAACGAGGCGGCGTTGCCGCGCGGCTCCGTCGTCCTGCCGATCCTGCTGGTCGCCCTCTGGCTGGTGTTCATCGCGCCGGCGCGGCGCTTCCGCAGCTGGGGCTACCGAATGGACGCCGAGGAGCTTCAGGTCGCCCGCGGCCTTTGGACCCAGTGGCATACTGTGGTGCCGCTCGAGCGGGTCCAGCATCTCGACATCGCCCAAGGGCCGCTGGAGCGCAGCTTCGGAGTCTCGCGCCTCATCGTCCACACCGCCGGGACGCTGCACAGCCAGGTCACGCTTCCCGGCCTCACCCGCCCGGTCGCCGAGGCGATGCGCGACGAGATCCGCGCCCGCCTCCGGCAGGAAGCGCCGTGACCGAGGCGACCCTCATCGACCGCCGGGTTCACCCCGGCACCATCATTCTGCGCTTCATGCGGGAGGCGCCGTCAGTGGTGTTCGGCCTGCCCGCGGCGTTCGCCATCTTCTCCAAGGGGGGCCTCGGGCTGGCACTGCTCGTCGCCGCGGCGATCGGCAGCGCCATGATCGTGCTGCAGTGGCTGCGCTGGAGAAGCTTCCGCTACGGCGTGGGCGAGAGGGAGATCGTGATCGAAAGCGGCATCCTGAGCCGCAACCGGCGCTCCATCCCCTTCGATCGAGTGCAGGACGTCGACATCGAACGCGCTTTGCTTGCGCGGCTGTTCGGCCTCGCCAAGGTTAAGATCGAAACCGGCGCGGGCGGTAAGGACGAGGGCGTCCTCGACAGCGTCACGGTGGAAGAAGCCGACCGGCTGCGCGCGGCCGTGCGCGCCTGGCATAGCCACGCGCCCATCGCCGCCCCCCCGGACGCAAGCGGCGCGCAGGGGGCCCGCACCTCCGCCGCCCAGCCCGACGCGCACCTGCTCTTCGCCATGGATGTGAAGCGCGTGCTCGTCTTCGGGCTGTTCAGTTTCTCCTTGGTCTACCTCGCCAGCCTGTTCGCGCTTCTGCAGACGTTCGAGCGCGGCCTGGGGTTCAACATCTACGATCCGCGCCGCTGGATGGGCCTGGTGGAGCATAATCTCCCGCACCGCTTTACCGTCGCCGCAATCGCATTCGTGCTGTTTCTGGCGATACTGCTCGGCGTCGCGGCCGGCGTGCTCCGCACCGTGGCGCGCGAGTTCAACTATCGTCTCCTCAGCGAAGGCAGCCGCTTCCGGCGCGAGCGCGGCCTTTTCACCCGCACCGAGGCGGTAATCGCCAAGAAGCGCGTGCAGCTCGCCTTCCTCTCCACCGGCCCCATCCGCAAGCGCTTCGGCTGGGGCGGCTTGTTCTTCCAGACGCTCGGCGCGGCGAGCGACGCTAGCGGCATGCAGGCTGCGGCGCCTTTCGCCACCCGGGCCGAGATGGAGCCGATCCTCGCCGAAGCCGGGCCGTTCCGCCTGCCCGAGCCTTCGGAGCTGACGATGGTGTCGAGCCGCCACATCGTTCGCGCGGTGGCGACAAGCGTCGGCCCCGCACTGGCGGCCGTGCTGGCCGCCTCGACGCTCTTCACGCCGGCCTTGCTGCTCCTGCTGTTCATGCCTGTGCTCGGCATCACCGCGGCGCTGCAACGCCGCCATCACCGCTACGATCTGCAGGCGGATATTCTCTTCATCAGCCGCAGCGTGTGGCGCCAGCAGTTCTGGGCGGTGCCGGTAGCGAATGCCCAGGCGGTCAGCGTCTCGCGGTCGTGGCTGCAGCGCAGGCTTGGGCTTGCAACCGTGTCGGTCGACACGGCGGGCGCCCCCGCGACCAAGGGCGCCCGGATCGTCGACGTTCGGCGCGACGCCGCCGAAGCGCTCGCGGCGGAGATCGCCGCCCGGCGGCGCGCTTACTCCTCGGGCAGGAAGTCCGGCACCGAAAGGTAGCGTTCGCCGGTATCGTAGTTGAAGCACAGGACACGCGTGCCGGCCGGCACCTCGGCCAGTTTCTGCGCCACGGCGGCAAGGCTCGCGCCCGAGCTGATGCCGACAAGAATGCCTTCCTCGCTTGCCGAGCGGCGCGCCATTTCTTTCGCGTCGGCGGGATCGACCTGGATCACACCGTCGAGCAATTCGGTGTTGAGGTTCTTCGGAACGAAGCCGGCGCCGATGCCCTGGATCGGGTGCGGACCCGGCGCGCCGCCGGAGATCACCGGCGACAATGTCGGCTCGACAGCGAAGACCTTGAGGTTAGGCCAGGCCTTTTTCAGCACCTGAGCGCAGGCGGTGATGTGCCCGCCGGTGCCGACGCCGGTGATCAGCACGTCGATCGGCTGGTCGCGGAAGTCCGCCAGGATCTCTTCGGCGGTGGTGCGCAGGTGGACGTCGACGTTGGCGGGGTTCTCGAACTGCTGCGGGATCCATGCGCCCTCGATCTCGGCGGCAAGCTCATGAGCGCGCGCGATCGCCGCCTTCATGCCGCCTTCGCGCGGCGTAAGATCGAAGCGGGCGCCATAAGCCAGCATCAGGCGGCGGCGCTCGATGCTCATGCTTTCCGGCATCACCAGGATCAGCTTGTAGCCTTTCACCGCCGCTACCATGGCCAGGCCGACCCCGGTATTGCCGGAGGTCGGCTCAATGATCGTGCCGCCCGGCTTAAGCGCGCCGGAGCGCTCGGCATCCTCGATCATGGCAAGCGCGATGCGATCCTTGATCGAACCGCCGGGATTGCCGCGCTCCGACTTCACCCACACTTCCGCCTCGCCGAACAGGCGGTTCAGGCGGATGTGCGGCGTCTTGCCGATCGTGTCGAGAATGCTGGCGGCCTTCATGCCGGTGTCTCCTTGGGTTTCGTCTCGCCGTCTATGTTGGGCGCCTCGAAGCTGCGCGCAAGCCTGAGCTCGGGAAACCATTTGGCCCACAGCAAGGTCACGGCGATCGCGCCGACGCCGCCCGCCACCACCGCCGTCACCGGGCCGATCGCTGCAGCGAGGAAGCCCGATTCCGCCTCGCCAAGCTCGTTGGAGGCGGAAATGAACAAGGTGGAGGCGGCGCCGACCCGGCCGCGCATCTCGTCGGGGGTGTAAAGCTGGATCAAGGACTGGCGCACGAACACCGAAAGCATGTCGGCCGCGCCAAGCAAGGCAAGGCAGAACAGCGACAGCGGCATCCAGCGCGACAGTCCGAAGACGATGGTGGCTGCGCCGAACACGCCCACCGCCGCCAGCATCTTCACGCCGACATTGCGCTTGAGCGGCTTCCACGAGAACCAGATGGCGGTGAGCGTCGCCCCTAGCGCAGGGGCGGCGCGCAGGTGGCCGAGCCCCTCCGGACCGACCGCCAGAATGTCGCGGGCGAAGATCGGCAGCATTGCCGTTGCGCCGCCGAGCAGCACCGCGAACAAGTCCAGCGAGATCGCGCCGAGCACCAGCCGGTTCTGGCGGACATAGTGCAGCCCGTCGATCATCTGCCGCCACGGATTGCGCGAGCCGGTGATCGCACTGCGCGGCTTGGGCCCGATCATGAACATGCAGAACAAGGACAAGGCGAACAGGCAGCCGCTCACCGTGTAAGGCATGTGCGGGGCGATGGCGTAGAGGTAGCCGCCCAGCGCCGGCCCTACGATCGCGCCCGATTGCCAGGCGATGGAGCTGAGCGCGATCGCCTTGGGCAGGATCTCTCGCGGCACCAGATTGGGCGCAAGCGCACCCAGCGCAGGTCCCGCAAACGCGCGTGCCACGCCGAGCAATCCCGCGACCACGAACAAGGCGGGGAGGGTGGTCGCGCCCGTCCAGGCCAGCCACCCAAGCGTTGCCGCGCAGAAGATTTCCAGCCCAATCGAAGCGCGCGCAATCAATCGCCGATCGAGGCGGTCGGCCGCCAAGCCAGTCACCAGAGTCAGCAAGAACAAGGGCACGAACTGCACGACCCCGATCATGCCAAGCTGAAAAGCCGCATCCCGCGTATTCATGCTCTGGCGGGCGATGTCGTAGACCTGCCAACCGATCACGATCACCATGCTCATCTGCGCAACGGTGGAGGCAAGCCGTGCCGTCCAGTAGAAGCGGTAATCGGGAATGGAGAAGGGATGCGCTTGGGCGGCGGTCATGCGCGGGCGCTTAGCGCCGCGCCCGCCCGGCGGCAACCGAGCGGCTGGCGCGAGGAACGATTTGGGTGCAGATGGCCCAAATAGCTGGAGACACACGATGGTTCTTCGTTTCACGCACCTGCTTCTTACCGCCACAGCAGCGTTGGCTCTCGCTGGCTGCGCCAAGACCGCCAGCTCCGGCACCGCCGCCCAGGCGCAACCGACGCGCTGGGGGAGCTTCAGCCAAAGCTTCATCGACGGCTATTTCCGCCAGAACCCCACATTCGCGGTCGGCCAGGGCCGCCACGAATATGACGGCCAGCTTCCCGACTGGAGCCCAACCGGACTCGCCAACAGAGTGGCGTTCCTGCGCTCCTCCATCGCCGCCGCGGGCGCGTTCGACGCCAAGTCGCTGACCAAGGAGGAGCGCTTCGAGCGCGACTATCTCGTCTCCCGCGCCCGCGGCGATCTGTTCTGGCTTGAAGGCGCCGACCAGCCGCACCGCAACCCGGCTTATTACGCCGACGCGCTCGGCCCCTCGGTCTACGTCACCCGCAACTATGCGCCCGCCGAGACCCGGCTGCGCGCCTACACCGCTTACCTCAAGAACATCCCGCGCGCTGCCCAGCAGATCCGCGCCAACCTCAAGACGCCGCTGCCGCTGAGCTTCATCGACTACGGCAAGTCCGCGTTCGGCGGCTATGCCGAATATTATCCCACCGACGGCAAGGCCGCCTTCGCCGAGGTGAAGGACCCCGCCCTCCAGGCGGAACTCAACCAGGCAACAACGAGCGCGGTGAAGGCGATGAAGGACCTCGCCACCTGGCTTGAAGGGGAGCGGCCCCGCGCCACCCAGAACTTCGCGCTCGGCGCCGACACCTTCGCCCGAATGCTGCGCGACACCGAAATGGTTGATCTGTCCATCGCCGAACTGGAAGCGATCGGCCGCGCCGACCTGAAGCGCAACCAGGATGCCGTGAAGGCGGCCTGCGCGGTCTACGCCCCCGGCCTCTCGCCGCAGGCCTGCATGGACAAGATGAGCGCCTCCAAGCCGCAGGGCGGCGCCGTCCAGGGCGCGCGGGCGCAACTTGCGGGCCTGAAGCAGTTCATCCAGGACAAGAACCTCGTCACCATCCCCGGCACCGAGGAAGCCAAGGTCGAGGAAGCGCCGCCCTACAACCGGCAGAATTTCGCCTATATCGACATCCCCGGACCGTATGAGAGCGGTCTGCCATCGGTGTACTACATTGCCCCGCCGGACCCGAGCTGGCCCGCCGACGTCCAGGCCGGCTTCGTGCCCGGTGAGGCGGACCTGCTCTTCACCTCGGTGCACGAAGTGTGGCCGGGCCACTTCCTCAACTTCCTCCATGCCAACCGCAGCCGCTTCACCTTCGGCAAGGTGTTCGTCGGCTACGCGTATGCGGAAGGGTGGGGCCATTATTCGGAAGAGATGATGTGGGAAGCGGGCCTCGGCGACGGCAGCCCGGAAATCCATATCGGCCAGCTCTCCAACGCCCTGCTGCGCAACTGCCGCTATCTGTCCGCCATCGGCATGCACACCGGCCGGATGACCATGGAGCAATCGCGCAAGATGTTCCTCGATCAATGCTATCAGGACGAAGGCAACGCACGCCAGCAGGCGGCGCGCGGCACCTACGATCCGGCCTATCTCAACTACACGATGGGCAAGCTGATGATCCGCAAACTTCGCGAGGACTGGACGGCGAGCCGCGGCGGCCGCACGGCGTGGAAGGACTTCCACGACCAGTTCCTGAGCTATGGCGGGCCCCCTTTGCCGCTGGTCCGCGCCCAGATGATGGGCGGGGCGCCACGGGCAGCGTTCTAGGCGCGGGGGTCCGCCCCATCAGGGAGGCTGAGCATGCGTTGCCGCAACGCCACACGGCGCGAAAACCTGCGCCGGGGTAGTTGTGCTTCAACTCCGCTCGGGCGATGAATCCCTCTCTACAGAAGGGGGGTGTTCATGAGGAAATTGCTGATCGCGGCGGTGGTTCTGGCGCAGCTTGGGCCCTGCGCGGCGTCGGTCCAGGCGGCGGAACTGGCGGCCGGGCCGCAGCAGCAGCAGACCCGGATGGGCGCTTTCGCGGGCGCGCGCTTGCGAGTGACGCTTGGCGGCAAGAAGCAGACCGTTCGTGCCGGGCTGATGGCAGCGCCTTCGGTGCGCAGCGTCAGGGACGGCGCGTCGTCGCTGCGAATCGGCGAAGGGCTCGAATACGGCCTGAGCGACCGCCGCCCGCAGCCCGGCCTGAGCTTCGCCGGCCGGGAGATCGGCTCCGGCAAGCACCTTCCGGACGGCAAGCGGCAGAACGTCTCCACCACCGGCTACATCGCAATCGCCGCGGGCGTCGTGCTGCTCTCCGGTTTGGTGTTCCTCGGCTGGCTGGTCCACGAAGGTAACCAGAACACCGAATAACGCCCGGCTTCGGCTGACCCGGCCTAGAGCTTTGGCAGCGTCACGCCCCGCTGGCCCATATATTTTCCGGCGCGGTCGGCGTAGCTCACCTCGCAAGGCTCGTTCCCTTGCAGGAACAGAAACTGGCACGCCCCTTCGTTGGCGTAGACCTTGGCGGGGAGCGGCGTGGTGTTGGAAAATTCCAAGGTGACATGCCCCTCCCAGCCGGGCTCGAGCGGCGTTACGTTGACGATGATCCCGCACCGCGCATAGGTCGATTTGCCCAGACAGATGACCAGCACGTCGCGCGGCACCCGGAAATATTCCACCGTCCGCGCAAGCGCGAAGCTGTTCGGCGGGATGATGCAGACGTCCCTCTTGCGGTCGACGAAGCTGTTCGCCTTGAAGTCCTTCGGGTCGACGATGGCGTTGTCGACATTGGTGAACAGCTTGAACTCGTCCGACACCCGCGCGTCATAGCCGTAGCTCGACAGCCCGTAGCTGATCGTTCCCTCGCGGCGCTGCCCGTCCTCGAACGGCTCGATCATTCCATCCCCGAGCGCGCGCTCCCGAATCCACCTGTCCGACATGATCGACATCAGCCGCGCGCCTTTTGAAGCAGGCGGCCGCCGCAGCCCTGGAGTTCGCGGCCGCTGAGCCGGATCCGAACATGGTCCTCGTACACCGCGCCGCCACTGGTGCAGGGCCCCGGCGCCGCCCGAACCGCGATCACGGCGGCGCCGTCGCCCGATTCCCAGGTCCGAACGCCGCCCTCAACGCGTGGAAGGACTCGCGGAAAAGCATGGTCGATGAACCGGGTGCGGGGATCCCGCCCCTCCGGCACCAGGCTGAGCAGGATGCTGTCGTCGCCGATGGTGAGCAGCCAAAACGGCGCTTCGCCCATTGCGGAGTAGCGGATATCCTTCACCGGCGCATAAGGCCGCTCCGACGCCGCGCAGCCGGCGAGCCCGGCGAGCGCGGCAAAGGTGACGAGAAGGGTGGCGCTTCGCATGGCAGGACATTCGCCGCTTCGCAGCCGCCCGGCAAGCCCCGTTCGACGCGCAAGCCTCACTTGATGTGGAGCACGCAGATCAGGGTGAACAGGCGGCGCGCGGTGTCGAAGTCCATCTCGATCTTGTCCTTCAGGCAGTCCTGGAGAAGCTCGGCCGCTTCGTTGTGCATCCCGCGGCGGGCCATGTCGATCGTTTCCAGTCCCTTGGGGGAATCGGAGCGTGCGGCTTTGAAATAGCTTTCGCAGATCGCAAAATAGTCGCGCACGGGCCGCTTGAAGCGGGCGAGGCCGAGGCGGATGGTGTCGAGCGGCTGCCCGGCTTCGTCCCGAACCTCGATGGCGAGGCGGTTTTCCTCGACCCCAAGCCTGATTCGAAACGGCCCCCCGTGCCCGGCCGGCTTGAAGCTGTTCTCTTCCAGAAGGTCGAAGATCGCAACCTGGCGCTCGCGCTCGATATCGTCGCTTCGGCGGATAATCGTCCGCTCGTCGAGCTCGATGTCGATGATGCGCGCCTCGCCCATGTCCGCGCTTTAGCGGCGGCGCGTCCGGGCGTCACCCCGGACTTACGCCGGGGGGCGGAACGGGACGAAGCGCTTTATCCACAGCAGTTCCACAGGCTTGCTGGCTTGAGCCTGCGGCCGGAAAAGAGGACAAGGCGCGCATGGCCGACATCATCAGACTGACGGGCGAAGCGCCCGTGCCCGAAACCTCGCATCTGCCCCACAATGTGGAGGCCGAGGCGGCGTTGCTCGGCGCCCTGATGATCGACAACCGCCTGGCCGAGGACGTCCAGCTCAAGCTGCGCCCCGACCATTTTTTCGAGCCGCTCCACGCCCGCATCTACGAGCAGGTGCTGAAGCTCATCGACCGCAACATGATCGCCTCGCCGGTCACGCTCCGCCCCTTGTTCGAGGCCGACGAGGAGATGAAGGCGCTCGGCGGCCCCGGCTACCTTGCCCAGCTTACCGGATCGGGCGCCGCGATCATCGGCGCCCGCGACTTCGCCGGGCAGATCTATGAGCTTGCGTTGCTCCGCGCGCTGATCGGCGTCGGCCGGGAAATGGTCGAGAAGGCGATCGACACCAGCGAGGACGTCGATCCCAAGAGCCAGATCGAGCAGGCTGAATCCGCGCTCTACCGGGTTGCCGAGGAAGGCGGCGGCGAAAGCAGCGTCAAGAGCTTCGCCGACGCAACGCGGATGGCGGTGCAGCTCGCCGAAAAGGCGCTCAACACCGGCGGCGGCCTCTCCGGCGTCACCACCGGCCTCGACGGAATCAATGCCAAGACCGGCGGCCTCCACCATTCGGATCTCGTGATCCTCGCCGGCCGCCCTGGCATGGGCAAGACCGCCCTCGCCACGAACATCGCCTACAACGCCGCCGCGCGCTACCTCCAGGACATCGCCGACGGCATTGCGCCGGAGAAGTCCGCCGGCGGGCCGGTGGCGTTCTTCAGCCTGGAAATGTCCGCCGACCAGCTCGCCACCCGAATCCTTGCCGAGCAATCGGGGATCAGCGGCGAGAATCTGCGCATGGGCAAGATCAGCCAGCAGGATTTCCGCAACCTCGCCCGGGCTGCCGCCGATCTCGAGGGCCTGCCGCTCTACATCGACGACACCGCCGGCCTCACAATCGCGGCGCTGCGCACCCGCGCCCGCCGCCTGAAGCGCCAGCGCGGCATCGGCTTGATCGTGGTCGATTACCTCCAGCTGCTACAGGGTTCGGGCAAGAGCGGCGGCGACCAGAACCGGGTGCAGGAGATTTCGGAAATTTCGCGCGGTTTGAAGACGCTGGCCAAGGAACTGCATGTGCCGGTAATCGCGCTGTCCCAGCTCAGCCGCGCCGTCGAGCAGCGCGAGGACAAGCGCCCGCAGCTTTCGGATCTTCGCGAGTCGGGCTCGATCGAGCAGGACGCCGACATGGTCTGGTTCGTTTACCGCGAGGAATATTATGTCCAGGTCAAGGAGCCCAAGCGGCCCAGCGAAGGCGACGACGCCAAGGTCTGGGACGACCACGCAAAGTGGATGGTGGACATGGAAGGCGCGTCCGGCATGGCCGAACTGATCGTCGCCAAGCAGCGCCACGGCTCCACCGGTAAGGTGAAGATGAAGTTCGAAGCCAAGATTACGCGGTTCAGCGACTGGATCGACGACAATTACCTGCCGGAGGTGCGCGGCTAACGCCAGTTCCTCCCCGTCCGCCAGGATGGGGAGGGGAACCATGCGAAGTATGGTGGAGGGGTAATTGGCTCAGGCTTTGGAGGTCACAGCGCAAAGCCACCAGCTACACGGCAGCTACCCCTCCACCAGCTTCGCTGGTTCCCCTCCCCATCTTGCGATGGGGAGGAACTTAGGTACTGGCGTAAGGGTCCCTGAGCCCAATCCCGATGCTGGTCCGCGCCTGCTCGGCTTCCGTGCTGGTCACCGGATACGCGCAATAATCCGCGGCGTAATAGGCGCTTGGACGGTGATTGCCCGAAAGCCCCAGCCCCCCGAACGGCGCATTGGACGGCGCCCCGTTGGTGGGCTTGTTCCAGTTGATCACCCCCGCCCGCACATTGGCCCAGAAGCGGTCGTACAGTTCCGGGCTGCCGCCGATCAGCGAGGCGGCGAGGCCGTAGCGGGTGGCGTTGGCCTCCGCCAAGGCGGCGTCGAAATCCGGCACCCGCACGATCTGCAGAACCGGACCGAACAGCTCGGCATCCGG
>DASWMM010000350.1:0-6765 GCA_036399755.1 Allosphingosinicella sp. | reverse complement strand
ATCGGCTTCACCGGCGATTATCTGCCCGTCGGCTCAGGCATCGGCACGTTTGGGGAAATCTACCCGACCCACGAGAATCCCGCCGACGTTTCGCGCATCTACATGAACCATGTTCACGGCGATTATATCGAGATTGCGCTCGAGACCGGATTTCCCGGCATGATCGCGATCCTGCTCTTCCTTGCCTGGTGGACGCGGCGCGCCTTCGCCATCTGGGGCGGCGACGAACCGGATTATTTCGCCCGCGCCGCGACGGTCGCATCGGCCGCGATCCTGGCCCACAGCCTGGTCGATTACCCGCTTCGCACCGCCGCGATCAGCGCGGTTCTGGCGATGTGCTGCGCCCTGATGGCGGAACCGCGCGCCAAGGTGCGGAGGAGCCGCAAGACCGTCGAACCGGCCAACCGGGCACGCCACCTGTCGGCCGACTAAGCCGGATCGAGCGCATCCCTGATCGCCTCGAGGTAGCGGGCGACCACCAGCTTCTCGTCATATTCGGCTTCGATCCGCGCACGGCCGGCAGCGCCCATTTTCGCACGCTCCCGTTGCGGCAGGCGGGCCATGCGCACCATCGCGTCGGCAAGTGACCGGGGGTCCCGCACCTCGCACAGAAACCCGTTCACCCCGTCAACAACGACATGCCGGCAGCCCGGCACGTCGGTCGTGATCAGCGGCTTGGCCATCGCTGCGGCCTCAAGCAGGGTGCGGGGCAGGCCCTCGCGGTAGGAGGGCAGCACCACGCAATCGCTCGCCGCAATGTGCGGGCGGACATCGTCCGATGCGCCGAGATAGTCGATCAATCCTTCCGCAACCCAGCCTTCCACGTCCTTGCGGGCCACCGCGGTGCGGTTTGGAACGTCGAGGAAGCCGAGCAAGCGGAAGCGCGCGTCCGGAAGTTCGCGGCGCACGATCCGCGCCGCTTCGACATATTCGCCGACCCCCTTGTCCCAGAGCAGCCGCGCGATGAGGAGAAAGGTGGCGGGGCGGCCTTGCGGAGGTGCTTCAGCGCCCTCCGGACGAAAGCGCGTGATATCGATTCCGGACCCCGGAAGAAGGCGCGCCTTGGCCTCGCCGACCAGCCCGCGCTCCACGAACAGGTTGCGATCCTCGCCGTTCTGGAAGAAGACGGTGGCGGACCGGCGAAAGGCGAGGCGATACAGGCCCGAGACGATCCGGGTCAGCAGCCCCTCGCGGATAAAGGCGGTGCCGAGGCCGGACACGTTGTTGATCACCTTGATCCCCAATGCGTGCGCGGCAAGCGATCCGTAGACGTTCGGCTTGGCGGTGTAGGCGAGCAGGATGTCGGGCCGCAGCCGCCGCATTGCCCGCCCATAACGCAGCAGCAGCCCGAAGTCCCGAAGCGGCGACGTCCCCTGCTTGTCCATCTCGATGGAGTGATATTCGATGCCGTGTTCGGCCAGACGCGGGCCATATTCGTCCGGCGGCGCAAGCGCGACCACCCGGTAGCCGCTTTCCTGCAACGCCCTGAGCAGGCCCAGGCGGAAGTTCAGGATGTTCCAGGCGGCATTGATCGAGATGAGAACGGTCTGCTGGGCCATGGGAGCTTGCTTGTTGCGGGAGGGGTTTAGTGGACGAACCGGGTCGAGCCCCTCTATAGCGGGGGCATGCGCGCTGTCGCGCAAATGATCGCGTCCCGCACGCCAGGAGTTGATTCTTGTTTCCGTATTGGGTGCTCTTCACCGCGGCTGCCGCCGGTGCCTTTCAGAACAGCGCCGACCCATCCAGGCGGGTGCAGGGCGGGCCATTGCTGGTCGCGCTTGCCGTCTTTGTAGCCCTGATGGTCGGGCTCCGATTCGAGGTCGGGGGCGACTGGACAGCCTATCTGCAGATCTTCTGGGAGCTGCGCTACGCACCGCTCGAGCAGGCAATCACCATGTCCGATCCGGGCTACATCCTGCTCAACTGGCTGGTTTACCAGTTGGGTATAGAGATCTGGCTGGTGAACCTCGTCTGCGGCGCGCTGTTCGCCTGGGGGCTGCTGGTTTTCTGCAAGCGCCTGCCCAACCCCTGGATGGGTTTCGTTGTCGCCGTTCCCTACCTGATCATCGTGGTAGCAATGGGCTATACGCGCCAGGGCGTCGCCATCGGCTTGATCATGATGGGCATCGTCCAACTGCGCGACAACCACTCCATGGCGCGCTTCGCGTTCTACATCGTCGCGGCCGCCGCCTTTCACAAGACCGCGGTGATCGTCCTGCCGCTGGTCGCCCTTGCGGCAACGAACAACCGCTTCATCCTGGCCGGGATCGGCGCTGTGCTCGGGGCGTTGCTGTATTACTTCTTCATCAACGCCGACATCGATCTGCTGATGACGAATTATGTGGAGGCTAAATATGATTCCAGCGGCGCACTGCTCCGCCTGTCCATGAACCTGCCGCCAGCGATCATCTTCGTTCTTTTCAAAAACCGCTTCAATTTGAATGATTTTGACCGAACCCTTTGGCGCAACTTCGCCTACGCCGCCTTTGTGGGTTTCGGAGCCCTGTTTGTTCTGCCGTCTTCGACCGTGGTCGATCGACTGGCGCTTTATATCATCCCCTTGCAGATGTTCGTCTACGCTCAGCTGCCGACCGTGTTCGGAGCGCGGGGTAGGGAGAATGGCGCGGTGAAAATCGCCATCATCGCTTATGCCGGCCTTGTTCTGTTCGTCTGGCTCACCCAGGCCACCAATGCGGGCCAGTGGATACCCTATTCCGTATATCCTCTCTGGGCCGAACACACGATCACGCTCGGCCGCCAGTGACGGACCCGGGGATGCGCAACTTCGCACTGATCGGCGCGGCCGGCTATGTCGCGCCGCGTCACATGGCAGCCATAAAGGCGACCGGAAACCGGCTGGTCGCCGCCCTCGATCCCAGCGACTCGGTCGGCGTGATCGACGAATATTTCCCGCAAGCGAGCTTCTTCACCGAGTTCGAGCGGTTCGATCGCCACCTCGACAAGCTTCGCCGCCAGGACGGCGACGGTCCGGTCGACTATGTCTCCGTCTGCTCGCCCAATTACCTGCACGACAGCCACATCCGGTTCGCGCTGCGCGCCGGGGCCGATGCGATCTGCGAGAAGCCGCTGGTCCTCAACCCCTGGAACCTCGACGGCTTGAGCGAGATCGAGGCCGCCACCGGCCGCAAGATCAACACCATCCTGCAGCTTCGCGTGCACCCGGCGATCGTCGCGCTCCGCGCCCGCGTCGCCGCCGAAGCGGGGTCCGGCCGCAAGCACGAAGTCGACCTGACCTACATCACCGCGCGCGGCCTTTGGTACCTGCACAGCTGGAAGGGCGACGAAAAGAAGTCGGGCGGAATCGCCACCAACATCGGCGTCCACTTCTTCGACATGCTCCACTTCATCTTCGGCGGCCTGCAGACCAACGTGGTCCACCTGAACGAGCCGACCCGCGCCGGCGGCTACCTGGAATATGAAAACGCCCGCGTGCGCTGGTTCCTTTCGGTCGATTCGAACGACCTCCCCGAAGCGCAGCAGGCCGCGGGCCAGCGCACCTTCCGCTCGATCAGCGTCGACGGCGAGGAGATCGAGTTTTCCGGCGGCTTCACCGATCTCCACACGGGAAGCTACGAGCTGATCCTCAAGGGCGAGGGGTTCGGGCTGGAAGAGAATCGCTGCGCCATCTCCACCGTCACCCACATCCGCAACGCCGTGCCTGTCGCGTTAACCGGCGACTACCACCCAATGGTCGGCAAGGGCGCCAAGTGAGCTTCACCAAGCACGACAGCGCCATCGTCGACGAGGGCGCCATGATCGGCGAGGGCTCCCGCGTCTGGCACTTCGCCCACGTCTGCGGCGGCGCCCGGATCGGCAAGCGCGTTTCGATGGGGCAGAACGTCTTCATCGGCAACCGCGTGACCGTGGGCGACGATTGCAAGATCCAGAACAATGTCTCGGTCTACGATAACGTGACTCTGGAGGACGGCGTGTTCTGCGGCCCGTCCATGGTCTTCACCAACGTCTACAATCCGCGCAGCTTCGTGGAGCGAAAGGACGAGTATCGCGACACAATGGTCCGCCGCGGCGCCACCCTGGGCGCGAACTGCACGATCGTGTGCGGCACGACGATCGGCGAATACGCCTTCGTCGCGGCCGGGGCCGTGGTGAACCGCGACGTTAAGGACTACGCCCTGATGGCCGGCGTTCCCGCCCGCCAGATCGGCTGGATGAGCCGCTACGGCGAACGCCTCGAATTGCCGCTGGACGGCGACGGCGAGGCGGTCTGCGCCCACACCGGCGACCGCTACCTGCTTGAAAATGGCGAGGTCCGGTGCCTGGCGAAATGATGCAGTTCATCGATCTCAAGACTCAATACGACGCGCTGCGCGACGATGTCGGCGCCGCGATCCAACGGGTCCTCGACCACGGCCAATATATCATGGGCCCCGAGGTCGCCGAGATGGAGCAGGCGCTCGCGGCTTACACGGGCGCCCGGCACTGCATTGCCGTCGCATCGGGCACCGAGGCGCTGCTGATGAGCATGATGGCCCTCGGCATCGGCGCGGGCGACGAGGTGATCACCACCCCGTTCACCTTCGCCGCCACCGCCGAGACCATCGCCCTGCTCGGCGCCACGCCTGTGTTCGCCGACGTCGAAACCGACACCTGCAACCTCGATCCCGACGGCATCGAAGCGAAGATCACGCCCAGGTCGCGCGCCATTATCCCCGTCAGCCTCTACGGCCAGCCGTGCGACATGGACGAGATCAACGCCCTCGCCGCCCGCCACAACCTCCCCGTGATCGACGACGCCGCGCAAAGCTTCGGGGCCGAATACAAAGGGCGCCGGAGCGGCAGCCTCGCGACCTTCACCTGCACCAGCTTCTTCCCGTCCAAACCGCTGGGCTGCTACGGCGACGGCGGCGCCATCTTCACCGATGACGATGAACTGGCGCAGGCAGCCCGCGAAATCCGAGTCCACGGCCAGTCCAAGCGCTACGTCCACACCCGCATCGGCGTCGGCGGCCGCATGGACACGCTGCAATGCGCGGTGGTCCTGCAAAAGCTGAAGCGCTTCGAATGGGAGGTGGAACGCCGCCTGGCCATCGGCGCGCGCTACAACGACCTCCTCGACGCCGCCGGGATCGCCCGAGTCGTCCAGCGGCCGGACCGCACCAGCGTCTATGCCCAGTACACGGTGTTCGTCAGCGACCGACCAAGCGTGCAGGAGCGCCTCAAGGCGGCCGGCATCCCGACCGCCGTCCACTACCCGATCCCGCTCAACCGCCAGCCGGCTTATTCCAACCGCAGCGGCGGCGGCGCCACGCCGAAGAGCGATTATGTCGCCGAACGCGTCATGAGCCTGCCCATGCACCCGGACCTGTCCGACGTGCAGCAGGACGAGATCGTCGCCGTCCTCGCAGAGGCGGTTCGCACGCGCTGATGCGCACCGCCGATTTCGTCGTGGTCGGCGCGGGCATCGTTGGCCTCACGATCGCGCTTGAGCTCAAGCGCCGCCAACCCGGAGCCACCGTGCTGCTTCTCGAAAAGGAGCCGGAGCCCGGCCGCCATTCCAGCGGCCGCAACAGCGGCGTGCTTCATTCGGGAATTTACTACCCGCCCGCATCCTTGAAGGCCCGGGTCTGCGGCCAGGGCGCCCGCGAATGGGCGGCCTATTGCGAGGAGCGAGGCTTGCCGCTGAGCCGGATCGGCAAGGTGCTTGTGCCGCTTCGCGAGCAGGATGCCGGCCAGCTCGACCTGCTCGAGAAGCGCGCCGCCGAAAACGGCGTCGATGCAGTGCGTGTCGGCGAAGCCGAACTCCGGGAGCTGGAGCCCGAAGCCCGCTCTGCCACCGGCGAGGCATTGTTCGTCCGCTCCACTGCGGTGATCAGCTCCACGGACTCCTTCGTCTCCATCCTGCGCGACGCCCGAAACGCTGAGGTCGAACTCCTCTGCGGTGCTACGTTGGGCGGCGTCGACACCCGCACCCGCACGCTCCTCTGGGGCGGTGAGCGAATCACCTTCGGCCACCTCGTCAACACCGCCGGCCTCCACGCGGACAGTGTGGCCCATATGTTCGGGGTCGGGGAGCGCTACACCCTCCTCCCCTTCAAGGGCATTTACTGGAAGCTCGACCCGGCTTCCGGCATCGACATCCGCCACCTCATCTACCCGGTGCCGGACCTGCGGGTGCCTTTCCTGGGCGTCCACACCACTACCGCGATTGACGGCACCGTCTATGTGGGCCCCACCGCCGTCCCGGCCTTCGGGCGTGAAAATTATCGCGGCACCGGAGGGGTGAGCGGCGACGAACTGTTCCGGATCCTTACCCATCTCGGCAGCCAGTACCTTTCCGGCCGCAACGGTTTTCGCCGCCTCGCGTGGCAGGAGGGCCGCCGCTACTTCAAGCGCTGGTTCGCGCAAGGCGCCCGGCAGCTCCTTCCCCGCCTCAAGCCCGAGCATCTCCTGCCCTGCGACAAGGTCGGCATCCGCGCTCAGATGCTCGACAAAAACACCGGCGCGCTGGTCAGCGACTTCCTTGTCGAGGATGGACCCGGATCGACGCATGTGCTTAACGCGATCTCGCCCGCGTTCACGAGCGCCTTCCCCTTCGCAAGGCACGTGTGCGACACCCACATCCTCAGATGAGAAGCGCAAGATGGACCTGACCGGACGCAAATTCGTGTGCATCGGCGGCGCCGGCCTGATCGGCTCCCACACCGTCGACCGGCTGTTGCGCCACGATGTCGGCGAAATCGTCATCTACGACAACATGGTCCGCGGCCGGGCGGAGAACCTCGT
>DASWMM010000349.1:0-10117 GCA_036399755.1 Allosphingosinicella sp. | reverse complement strand
CTCGCCTGATAGAGAAGCACGTCCGCGGCCTGCAACACCGGATAGGCGTAGAGGCCGACGCTTGAGCCTTCGCGGTTCTTGCCGGCCTTGTCCTTGAACTGGGTCATCCGGTTGAGCCAGCCGATGCGCGCGGTGCAGTTGAGGAGCCAGGCCATTTCCGGGTGCGCCGGGACACGCGCATGGTTGAACAGCACCGACTTGTCCTCGTCGATGCCGCAGGCGATCAGCGCCGCCGCCATTTCGCGCACGTTGGCGGCAAGCTCGGCGGGATCGTTGAAGACGGTGATTGCGTGGAGATCGGCGATGAAGAAGAGGCATTCCGCCTCCTCCTGCATCTGCACCCAGCGCTTGATCGCGCCAAGGTAGTTGCCGAGGTGGAGGTTGCCGGTCGGCTGGATGCCGGACACCACGCGGGTAACTGGCCGAGCGTCGGGGGCAGGGGCGTCAGCCGGCATCTTTGACGCGCCTTTCGCGGCGAAGAAGGCCCTTGATCGCAGCCTTGTCGATGCCGCCGATCAACCAGGCGAGCGGAAAGTAGACGGCAAGCCCGGCGCCGACGAGCGCCCCGACGCCGACCAGGCGGTGCAAGGCATTGCCGGTGAACCAGCCGCCAAGCGCCCAGCGCACCGCAAGCAGCGCCGCCACCATTGCGGCGCCCGCGACGAGCTGGCGCGCGATTCGCCCGGCAAGCCAGCCCTCGATCCGGAAATGGCCGCGGCGGTGAAGGATGACGTAGAGGATGATGCAATTGAGCCAGCTTGCGACGGCGATTGCCGCGGCGAGGCCGCCGATGCCGAAGGGCGGGATGAGCACGAAGTTCAGCACCACGTTGGCGATCAGCACAACCGCGGCGGTCTTGACCGGCGTTGCCGTGTCCTGGCGGGAGTAGAAGCCGGGGGTGAGCACCTTGACCAGCACGTAAGCAGGGAGGCCCAGGACGATGATGCTGAGCACCAGCGCGGTCAGCCGCACGTCCTCCGCCGTGAATTCGCCGCCCTGGAAGATGGCGCCGATCAGCGGCTGCGCGGCGACGCACAGCGCCAGCGCGGCAGGGAGGCAGAGCAGCATCGCGATCTCGGCCGCTTCGCCTTGCACGCGCGCCGCCTTTTCCGGTTCGTTCGAGCCGACGAAGCGGCTGACCTGGGGCAGGATCGCGGTGCCGAGCGCGGCCCCGATCACGCCCAGGGGAAGCTGGTTGAGACGGTCGGCGTAATTGAACCAGCTCAGTGCGCCGGTGCCGATCCGCGCCAGGAAGAAGGTGTCGATGAAGGCGCTGATCTGGTAGACGCCGGCACCCAAAGTGGCGGGAATGACGACCCGCACGAACTGCCGAACGCCCGGCGTCATGCGCGGCCGGCGCAGGCGCAAGGAAACGCCGGCGCGGCGGCACGACACGATCAGCAGCAGGAGCTGGATAATCCCGCCCACCGTCACGCCGACGGCAAGCGCGGTGGCGGTCACGGCGCCGCCCTCCGGCATGATCAGCATTGCCGTCAACATGGCGAGGTTGAGCAAGGTCGGCGCAAAGGCGGCGGCGGTGAAGCGCGTCAGGCTGTTGAGGATGCCGGAGAACAGCGAGACCAGGCTGATCAGCAGCAGGTAGGGAAAGGTGATGCGCGTGAGGAAGGTGGCAAGCGCCAGCTTCTCGCCCTCGTAACCGGAGATCGCCGCCACGAAGAGGGGCATGATGATCTCGAAAAAGAGCGTGAACAGGACCAAAGTCGGCACAAAGACCGCCAACACCTCTTCCGAGAACTTCTTCGCTTCGGCTTCCCCCTCCGGCCCGTGATAGCGCTGGCTGAACAAGGGCACGAATCCGGCCGAGAACGCCCCCTCGCCGAACAAGCGGCGGAAGGTGTTGGGCAGCCGGAAGGCGACGAAGAAAGCGTCGGCGGCGGCGCTTGCGCCCATGATGCGCGACATCAGCATTTCGCGCGCAAAGCCCGCCACCCGGCTCACCATGGTGAGGCCGCCGATCGTTCCCATGGCCTTCATGAGGTTCATGCGCGTGTTTCCGCGGCGCTTAAGCGTGGATCAGGCCTGGCCGCTCGTCTCGCTGGCGGTGAGGCCGCCCTCGCCGGCAAGCTGCTGCGCGACCCGCTGCATGTAAAGGCCGCCGAAATCGATCGGCTCGAGGAGCAGCGGCGGGAAGCCGCCGTCCTGCACCGTCTGGCTGACGATCTGGCGGGCGAAGGGGAACAGGATGCGCGGCGCTTCGGCGAGCAGGAACGGCTGCACCTGTTCCTCCGGCACGTTGCGCATGCCGACCAGCCCCGCATAGAGGAGCTCCACGGCAAAGGCGGTCTGGCCGTCGGTGCGCGCGCGCACGTCGACCTTGAGCGTCACTTCGTGAATTTCGTCGTTGAGCTTGGTTGCGCCGATGTCGAAACCGACGTCGATCTGCGGCTGGCCCTGCCACTGGTAGACGGCGGGCGCGTTCGGGTTCTCGAAGGACAGGTCCTTCACATATTGCGAAATAACGCCGACCTGCGGGCCGGTGTCTTCGCCGTTGGTCTGCTGCTCCGGTGCGCCCTGCACGCCTTCTTCTTCGGCCATGGTAATGAACTTTCGAATGCTTGTTGAACGAAGGCCGTGGCTGAGGCGCGGCCGCTCGGCTGAGGCGGGTAGCAGGGGCCGCAGGCGCGTGCAACACGCCGGCGCGCCTTCCTGCCGAGTGCGGGGAGCGGCGCCGGCGGCGGGTGACGCGGAACCTTCGCCGCATTTGAATCCTTGCGTCCTCGGGCCTATGTAGGAGCCCGATGTTTGTGCGGAGAGTGCGGTGACGATCGAGATTGTGCTTCTGGCGATGCTTGCCGTGTTCGTGGGCCTACGCCTGTACTCGGTGCTCGGCCGCCGCACCGGTCATGAGCAGCAGCCGATCCTGCGTCCCGCCGAAACCGCGGTCGGCGGCGAGCCGGTCGTTCCGCAGGCCGATGCGGTCCACGAGCGCCCGGAAACGAGCGGCATGGTGTTCGAGGACCGCGCGGCGATCGGCATTCGGGCCATCGCAACCGCCGATCCCACCTTCGACGTCGGCCGCTTCGTGGAAGGCGGTCAGGCGGCCTACCGGATGATCCTGGAGGCATTCTGGAAGGGCGACCGCGAGGACCTTCGCCACCTGGCCGGAACCGACGTGTTTGCCTCCTTCGAAGCCGCGATCGCCGAGCGCGAGGCCGCGGGCCACACGCTCGACAACCGCCTGGTTCTGATCGAGCGGGCGGTGATCCAGGACGCGCGCCTGGTCGGCCGCACCGCCGAAATCGACATGCGCTTCGATGCCGACATCGCCGCCGTGACCCGCGACAAGGACGGCACGGTTATCGCCGGCACGCTCTCCGATGCGGTCCCGACCCACGACGTCTGGACCTTCCGCCGCACCCTGGGCAGTGCCGATCCCAACTGGCTGCTCGTCGACACCGACGAGGCGTAAGCGGCCGCGCTGCGCGCCGCGCCCGATTAAGCGATTTCCCCCCGGGTGCCGGTGCCGCTATCCTGCCGCGATGCTGGGCCGCGAATCATCTATGCTTACCATCGTCGCCGGGCGCGACGGCCTGACGCTTGGCCGTGCCCGGAAGGCGAAGGTTTCGCGCACTACGTCACTGAACTTTGGTCAGCTTTCGGGCGGCTTCGCCTTGCTCTGCGCGCTTGCAAGCTGCGCCCCCCGGGCCGCTCCGCCGCCGATTGCTCCGCCGCCGGCAGTGCCGGTGCAGACCAGCCCGCCGGCACCGCCGCAGCCTCCCGGGCCACAGACGGCGCTCGAAGCCGGCGTCAAGGCCGGGCCAAGCCTCGCCGGCATCACGCCCGAGCAGGCGAGGCGCGCTTATCAAGCGTTCAAGATATCGTGTCCGGCCCTTGTTAAAAGGCCGGATGTGAGCGGCCTCACCCGCTCGGCGGATTGGGCGCCGCTCTGCGCGCAGCTCGAAGTCATGCCGCAGCCCGGCGATATGTACCTGGGCTGGTTCCGCAACAATTTCGAACTGATCGAGGTGGGCGACGGCAAGGCCTTCGCCACCGGCTATTTCGAGCCGGAGATTGCCGGCTGCCGCACCCCGCGGCCGGGCTGCGAAACGCCGGTATACCGCAAGCCGCCGGAACTCGTCGAAGTGGATGCCGCCGCGGCCGCGGCAGCCGGAACCCCCCGCCGCGGGCGGCTTGAGAATGGCGTGATGGTACCCTTCTTCGAGCGGGCGGAGATCGAAAACGGGGCGCTTGCCGGACGTGGCCTCGAGCTTGCGTTCGCGGCCGACCCAATCGAATTCTTCTTTCTCCAGATCCAGGGCTCCGGCCGCCTGCGCCTGCCCGACGGCGGCGTGATGCGGATCGGCTATGCCGGACAGAACGGGCGCGAATATGTCGCCATCGGCCGGCTGATGCGCGAGCGCGGCCTGCTTCAGACCGGCGGCACCACCATGCAGCACATCGTCGCCTGGCTGCGCGCCAACCCGGACGAAGGCCGCGCGATCATGCGCGAGAACAAGAGCTACATCTTCTTCCAGGAACTGACCGGCGCCGGCCCGCTTGGCGCTCTCGGCCTTCCCGTCAGCGCCCGCGCCACCGTCGCGGCCGACCCGAAGTTCCTGCCGCTCGGCGCGCCCGTTCTGCTCGAAATGGACCGTGCCGAGGCGAGCGGGCTTTGGGTCGCACAGGATACAGGCGGTGCGATCAGGGGCGCCAACCGCTTCGACACCTTCTGGGGTGCGGGCGAGGAAGCGGCGCGGATCGCCGGCGGCATGCAGGGCAGGGGCCGCGCCTGGATTTTGGTCCCCAAGGGCACGCTGGCGCGCCTCGATGCCGCCGCGCCGCCTCAGCGCTGAGGAAGCGCAGCTTTGGGGCCGGGTGGTGGAAAGCGTCAAACCGCTCCACCTGAGGCCTCAAGCCGCCGCTCCTCCGGTCCCGTCAACCGAAGCGCCTGCTTTGCCGGCACCCGCGCCCGCAAAGGCCAAGGGACGCATACCGCCCCCGCGCAAGCCAGCACCGCCTCCACCCGCACCGAGGCCCGCGCCCGGTACCACCCTCGACGGCACCTGGGACCGGCGCCTGTCGCGCGGCCTTGTGGCGCCGGACTTCGTGCTCGATCTTCACGGCCATAATCTCGGCACCGCCTACGATCTGCTCGACCATCGGCTGGAGTTCGCCATCGCCGCCGAAGCGCGGCTGCTACTGCTCGTTACCGGCAAGCCGCCGGGCGAGGAGCGGCCGGTGAAGCGCGGCGCTATCCGGGCCGCGGTCGGGGACTGGCTCGCCGCCTCGCGCCATGCCGGCAGCATCGCCGCGGTGCGCAACGCCCATCCGCGCCACGGCGGGGCCGGGGCACTCTACATCATTCTTCGCCGCCGCCGCTAAAGGCGCCGTTTCGTCACCCTTTGGTAAGGGCTCGCGCGCTATTGTTACGGCTCCGGCGCGCCTGTGGGGGGCGGCGCCGCGTGAAAAGCGGGCGAAGCCAAGGCGATGAGCACCACCTGGAACAAGATCAGCAACGGACTGCTGTCGCTGCTCGCCGGAGTGGCCGCCTTCTTGTTCACCCTCGCGGGCTTCCTGCTCCTCGGCGAGGTCGACCAACAGATCGTCGCCTCCTTGTTCATCGGCCTGTTCGCGCTGATGGTCGTTCACCTGGCGGGCGAGCGGCCCAATGCCGCGCAGGCCCGCGCCACCACCGCCCTGATTGATCGCCTGCTGGAAGTGCACCGGGGCGACCTGACCTCGCCCGCACCCGCCGTGCTCCGCAACACCATGCCCGCGCTGGCCGCGGCGGTGGACGGCCTGTTTGAGCAGGTCCGCTCCAGCCTCGACAATTTCCGCACCATGGCGATGTACGATCCGGTTACCGCTCTTCCCAACCGGATTCACTTCCGGCGTGAAGCCGACCGGGTTTTGAAGGATCGGCGCGACGGCGATTGCACCGCCTTGCTGTTCATCGATCTCGACGGCTTCAAGGAAGTGAACGACCGGCTCGGCCACGCCCAGGGCGACCAGATGCTGATCATGGTCGCCAACCGCCTGCGCGTCGTCGTCAAGGCGGAAGGCGATACCGAAGCCCCGTCGCCGCTGCTTGCGCGCCTTGCCGGCGACGAATTCACCATCCTCCTGCCAGGCGTCGGAAGCGCCGAGGAGGCCGAGCGCATTGCCGCCCGCGCGCTTGCCGCCCTTTCCGAACCGTTCACCAGCCTCGGCCAGTCGAGCAACATCGGCGCCTCCATCGGCATCGCCATCTGCCCCGACCACGGCACCGAGCTCCCGGCTTTGATGAAGGCCGCCGACATCGCCATGTACCATGCCAAATCGAGCGGCCGCTCCCGCGTGTGCCTGTTCGACGGCGAGCTCGCCCGCGCGTCCGAACAGCGCGCCGCGTTTGGCGAGGGCCTGCGCGTTGCGATCGAGAGGGATGAGCTGGCTTTGGTCTACGAGCCGCGCTTGTGTCTGCGCAGCGGCGCCATTCTCGCGGGCGACGTGTCGCTGCGCTGGCGGAGGCCGGACGGGGAATCGCTGTCCATCGACACCTTGGACGCTGCGATCGAGGATGCCGGGCTGGAGCATCAACTGTCGAGCTGGACCCTTGCCTCGAGCCTAGAAGCCTACGGCCGCTGGCGCGAAGCCGACCTTCCGCAACGCCTCTGCGTTCGCCTTTCGCCGCGTCAGGTGGAACGCGCCGACTTTGCCGAAGGCGTGTTCGCCGTGCTGGCCGCCGAGGCGAAGCGCCACGCACTGATCGAGCTTGAGCTTCCCGCGGCGTCGCTCGCCTTCGTTCGTCCGCACGTTTGCGACCAGCTCAAGAATTTGCGCCGGCTCGGCGTGACGATCACGGTTGGCGATTTCGGCGGCGCGGGTATGGACCTTGGAGTCCTCACCCGCCTGCCGGTCGATCGGGTGAAGTTCGCGCCTGCTCTGGTTGCCGACATCGATCGCGATCCCCGGGCGCGGACGATCCTGTCCTCGATCCTGCACCTGGTGCACGGTCTCGACTGCGAGGCGATTGCAGTGGGCGCGCATCGCCAGGAACAGCTTGAAGTGCTTCGCGCCGCTGGCTGCGACGCGGTGCAGGGCTTCTTCGGCCTGGAGCCGATGGAAGAAGACGCGTTCGTCGCCTGGATCGCGGCCCAGGATTGCGCGCGCAGCCTCGCCCGCGCTTCCTAAGCCAAAGCGGCGCGGATGATGCGCGCGTAAATGCGGGTAAGCGCTCGAATGTCCTCCACCGCCGCGGCTTCGTCGAGCTTGTGCATGGTGGCGTTCGGCAGGCCGAAATCCACCACCGGGCAAAGCGCGATCAGGAACCGCCCGTCCGACGTGCCGCCGCTGGTCGAGAGTTCCGGTTCAATGCCGGTCTCGGAGCGGATCGCGTCGGTGACGAGGTCGTAGAGCTTGCCCGGCGGGGTCAGGAACGCCTCACCTGATACCTTCGCATCCAGAGTCGCACCCGGCGCGACCTTGGCGACCGTCTCCCGCACCAGTTCCACCAACTCCTCGCCGCGATGAAGATCGTTGAAGCGGATGTTGAGCTGCGCCGACGCTGAGCCTGGGATGATGTTGGTTGCACTGGTTGGGGTTGAGACCGCCGTCACTTCCAGGTTCGAGGGCTGAAATGCCTCGGTGCCGTCGTCGAGGTGAAGCGCATCGAGCGCGGCCAGCACTCGCGCCAGCTTGGGCACCGGATTGTCCGCCCGGTGCGGGTAGGCGACGTGGCCCTGCTGGCCGGGGACAGTGATCCACATGTTGACCGTACCGCGCCGGCCGATCTTCACCGTGTCGCCCAGCCGGTCCACGGACGTGGGCTCGCCAATCAGGATCATGTCGGGCCGAATGCCTCGCTCCGCCATCCAGTCCATGATCGCGCGCGTGCCGTGGATCGCGGGACCCTCTTCGTCGCCGGTGATGAGCAGGCTCAGCGTTCCGGCATGTCCGGCGGATTCGGCACAAGCGGCGCTGAAGGCGGCGACTCCGCCCTTCATGTCCACCGCGCCGCGGCCGTAGAGAAGGCCGCCGAGAATCTTAGGGGCGAACGGGTCACCCGCCCAGCCCTCGCCCGGCGGCACCACATCGAGATGGCCTGCAAAGGCGAAATGCGGAGCGCCGCTGCCGCGGATCGCCACCATGTTCTCGACCGGGCCGTCCAGCGCCTCGCCGCTCAGAAACCGGTGAATGGCGAAGCCGAGCGGCCGCAGCGCCTGCTCCAGCACGTCGAACACGCCCGCCGATTGAGGCGTGATGCTTGGGCAGGCGATCAGGCCGGCGGCGAGCTGGACGGGGTCGATTGCGCTGATCATGGCTGCTGGACTAGCAAGGGGGCTAGAGGTTCACCAGCGGGGAGAGGGGACGGATGCCGAAGCTCGATCTCGACGCCATTCAGCAGACCAACGCCACCGGCTATCCGCCGCCTTATGCCGAGCCGATGGGCGCGCGCTGGTACCGGCGACTGTCGCCCGCCGCGGGCATCGATGATTTCGGCGCCAGCCACGTCGTCTTGAAGCCGGGCGGCATCTCCAGCCAGCGCCACTGGCATGAAGGCGAAGACGAGCTGCTGGTGATGCTCGCTGGGGAGGCGGTGCTGGTGGAGGAGGGCGGCGAGACGGTCCTGGGTCCCGGCGATGTCGCAGCCTTTCCCAAAGGCGTCGCGAACGGCCACCACCTGGTGAACCGGAGCGAGGCGGATTGCGTGTTCGTCGCCATCGGCAGGCCGGTGCAAAGCCCCTGCCATTATCCTGACATCGACATGCACTTCGATGGTGCCGCCGCCCGCTACACCCGCAAGGACGGCTCGCCTTACTGAGCCGGCGGCTCCTCGTAGCGCTCGATCACCCAAGGCTCCTCCTGCGCGGCCGCGACCCACTCCTGCATCCATTCGTGGGCGAACATCGCCTCCATGTAAGCGGCGGCAAAACGCGGCACCGGGATCGAGTAGGTGACGAAGCGGGTGGCGACGGGCGCGAACATGATGTCCACCGCGCCGAACGTGCCAAACAGGTAGGGGCCGCCGTCACCGTGACGCGCGCGTGCCTGCGCCCAGAGTTCGAAGATGCGGGTCATCTCCGCTTTGACCCCGTCCGAGAGCTCACGTGCCTCGAACCGGGTGCGCAGGTTCATCGGGCAGTCACGGCGCAGATTCTCGTAGCTTGAATGCATTTCGGCGGCCATCGACCGCGCCATTCCGCGCGCCACTTCATCCTCCGGCCAGTAGCGGGAGCGGTCGGTCTTGTCGGCGAGCCATTCGACGATCGCCAGACTGTCCCAGATCACCGCTTTGTCGTCCCACAAGATCGGCACCTTGCCGCCCGACGGCGCGAATTCCTGGCCTTCGCGGTGCCGGTCCCATTCCTCGTTGAACAACGGAATGGTGATCTCCTCGAACACCAGGCCGGATTGCTTCACGGCAAGCCAGCCGCGCAGCGACCAGGAGGAGTAGGCCTTGTTGCCGATAATGAGCTTGAGCATCTGTTTTCCCGCTTGAACCGTCGCTTGTGTGGCGAGGAGCATCTGAACGCCGCTTGAGTTCCCTCGACCGGGCGCGCGGCACGGCTGTCGCCTAAGAAAAAGGCCGCCGCCCCGGTGGGGCAGCGGCCTGTTCCTGATCCTCCCGCTAAGGAGAAGCTCGCTTACGCGTCCGCGTCTTCGTCGGCCGGAGCCGCGTCCGAAGACCCGCTGTCCGCGCTGTCGGTCCGGATTTCACCCGGCTCGGCATTGGGATCGAAGTCTTCGGTGAAGCCGGCTTCGCCGCGGTCGAACATGGCGGCCATGACGTCGATGCCCTGCGCCTGAAGCTCGGCCTCTTCGGGCGAGCGGGCGACGTTGACCCGGATGGTCACGGAGACTTCCGGGTGAAGCGCGATCTTCACGTCCTGCAGGCCAATCGCCTTGATCGGCTTGTTGAGCACGATCTGGTTCTTGGCGATCTTGTGGCCCTCGGCTTCAAGAGCCTCGGCAAGATCGCGGGCCGACACCGAGCCGTAGAGTTGTCCGGTGTTTGACGCCTGGCGGATGAGCTGGACCGTCTTGCCGTCGACGCCTGTCGCGGCTTTTTCCGCATCGCTGCGACGGTCGGCATTGTCGGACTCAATCTTGGAGCGGTTCGCTTCGAACAACTTGCGGTTCGATTCGTTCGCCCGAAGCGCTTTCTTGTTGGGCAGCA
>DASWMM010000348.1:0-2472 GCA_036399755.1 Allosphingosinicella sp. | reverse complement strand
GACGGCTAAGGACATTCCTGCGGACCGGCTGCTGATCGAGACGGACTCGCCGTTTCTGGCGCCGGTGCCGCATCGGGGCAAACCGTGCGAGCCGGCCTTTGTTGCCGACACGGCGCGCTTTCTGGCGGCGCTGCGGGGGGAGGCGGTGGAAGAGCTTGCCGAGCGGACCAGCGCCAACTTCCGGGCGCTGTTTACGAAGGTTGAGGACTGATGGAGGTCACCATCCTTGGCTGCGGTACCTCGTCGGGGGTGCCGCGGGTCGGCAACGACTGGGGGGCGTGCGACCCCGCCCAGCCGCGCAACCGGCGGCGGCGGGTGTCGATCCTGGTACGGCACGAGCGCGCGCAGATCCTGGTCGATACCGGGCCGGACCTTCGCGAGCAATTGCTCGACGCGGACGTCAGCGGCGTCGATGCGGTGATCTGGACCCACGACCATGCCGATCACTGCCACGGCATCGACGATCTGCGGCAGCTCTACTTCGCGGGCGGCAAGCCCGTGGAATGCTATGCCCGGCGCGATGCGCTTGGCGTGATCCGCCAGCGCTTCGCCTACGCGTTCGAGGGCATGTCGGGCTATCCGCCGGTGGTGGAAGGCAAGCTGCTGCCGGATCACCTCAACATCGGCGGCATTTCGGTTCAGACCGTGGATCAGCCCCACGGCGACATCCTCAGCGCCGGGCTGCGCTTCGATGCGGGCGGCAAGACGGTCGTCTATTCCACTGATTTTCATGAGTTGACCGACCAGATGGCGGTGCGGTTCGAGGGCGCGGACCTGTGGATCGTGGATGCACTGAGGCGGCGCCCGCACCCGAGCCACCCGTCGCTCGGCCAGGCGCTGAACTATATAGCGCAGCTCAAGCCCAAGCGGGCGATCCTGACCCATATGGACAACAGCATGGATTATGACACTCTGCTGGCCGAGATGCCGGCGGGGGTCGAACCCGGCTATGACGGAATGGAGATACTGCTCTGAACGACGGCGGCGACCAGGCGCTCACCTTTGTCTATGCGCTTGGCATGCTGGCGCTGGTCGGCAGCGCCTTTTTCGCACGGCGCCTGCCGCTCGGCCAGAGCGCGAAAATGGCGGTGGCGTGGCTTGCGATCTTCGCGGTCCTGTTCGTCGGGTTCAGCTTGCGGGACGACTTCACCGCGCTTGGCCGAAGGATATTGCAGGGCAGCGGCACAGTGGTGGCGCAAGGCGGCGAAGTCCGAATCCGCAAAGGCCAAGACGGCCACTTCAGCGTGGATGCGACGTTGAACGGCAAAAGCGTGCGGTTCCTGGTCGACAGCGGCGCCACGGTGACCACCGTCTCGGGCGACACCGCACGGGACGTGGGCCTGGAACCCCACGGTATTGCGCCGGTGATCGTTGAGACCGCCAACGGCATGGCACGATCCTGGCGCAGCCGAGCGGACGCGCTGACGGTTGGCGGCATCGAGCGCCGCGACTTCGCCGTTCACATCGGCGGCGACGGTTCGGAGACGAATCTTCTCGGGATGAACTTCCTGTCCACGCTCACCGCCTGGCGCGTTGAAGGCGAATGGCTGATCCTGCAGCCGTGAAGGCGCTGCACGCCTTCATGCTCACGGTGCCGATCCGCCGTCCAACCAAGCCGATGTATTTTACATAATGTATATTATCACACTTAAGGATTGCACCGCGTGAGCGTTCCTTCGGCCACTCTCGTCCCCCTCATGACGATCATGCGGCGCTTGCGCGACCGGGAGACCGGCTGCGCGTGGGACCGCGAGCAGACCTTTGAAACGATCGCGCCTTATACGATCGAGGAAGCCTATGAGGTCGCGGACGCGATCGCGCGCGGCGACATGGCGGACTTGAAGGACGAGCTGGGCGACCTGCAGCTTCAGGTCGTCTACCATGCGGCTATCGCGGAAGAGCTTGGCGCGTTTTCGCTCGACGACGTGCTCGCCGCCATTGCCGACAAGATGGTCCGCCGGCACCCTCACATCTTCGGCGAAGCGGCCGAGAGCCCTGGCTGGGAAGCGTTGAAGGCGGCCGAGCGCGGCACGAAGGCGGACGCCAGCGCGCTGGCCGGTGTGGCGCTCGCCCTCCCCGCCTTGAAGCGCGCCGAGAAGATTCAGAGCCGCGCCGCCCGCGTCGGGTTCGACTGGCCGGATATCTCGGGCCCGCGTGCGAAGATCGACGAGGAGATGGCGGAGGTGGAGGCCGCGACCACGGACGGGGAGCGCGAAGCCGAGCTTGGCGACCTGCTGTTCTCCGTCGTCAATTACGCGAGGCACCTGGGCATCAACCCCGAGACGGCGCTGCGCGGAGCCACCGCACGCTTCGAAACGCGCTTCCGGCGGGTGGAAGAGATTGCGTCCAAGCCATTGAAAGACATGGATATCGAGGCGCTGGAGACGCTTTGGCAGCAGGCCAAGCGCGCGGTATAAGCGCGAGGTAAAAGCGTCCAGTTGGCTTCGGCCTGGTGTTGAACCCACCCCCAAC
>DASWMM010000347.1:0-4499 GCA_036399755.1 Allosphingosinicella sp. | reverse complement strand
ACGCTGCCCGACCCTACCGAGACCCTTGATCTCTGGCCCAGGGGCGCCCCCGGGGCCCCGGCCACCCTGCCGGTCGAGACGGTGAAGGAGCGCAGCAAGGACAAGGCGTATAACGATCGCTACGTGTTCGGCATTTCGCGGCCGCGCATGACCGTCTTCCGCCCCACCCGCCCCACCGGAGCGGCGGTGCTGATCACCCCGGGCGGCGGCTACAATTGGGTGGTGATCGACAAGGAGGGCTACGAAATGGCCCGCCTCCTCGCCGCCCGCGGGGTCACCGCGTTCGTGCTCTTCTACCGCCTGCCCCATGAGGGCTGGGCGGCGGGGCCGGACACGCCGCTGGCCGACGCACAGCGCGCAATGCGCCTGATCCGCCAACGCGCCAAAGGCTTCGGCATCGATCCGCGAAAGGTTTGCGCAATGGGCTTTTCGGCCGGGGGGCACCTTTGCGCCGATCTCCTCACCCGCTTCGACGCGAAGGTTTACACACCCGTCGACGCGGCCGACCGCCTTTCCGCCCGCCCGGATTTCGCCGCGCCGATCTATCCGGTGGTGTCGATGACGCTCCCCACCGCCCACGCCGGTTCACGCAAGAACCTGATCGGCGAGAACGCCTCACCGGAACGCGAGCGCGCCTACGCACCGCACGAAAACGTGCCGGCCAACGCGCCGCCCGTCTTCCTCCTCCACGCCGAGGATGATTCCTCGGTGGTCGTCCAAAACACCCTCCTGCTTCGCGCCGCTTTGGTTGCGAAAAAGGTGCCGGTGGAAACCCACCTCTACGCCGACGGCGGCCACGGCTTCGGCCTTCGCCTCGCCAAGGGCAAAACGGTCGAAGGCTGGGAAGATGTGTTCTTCGCCTGGGGCCGAAAAAAGGGACTGTTCGCATGACCAAGCTGCTTGCCCTCATCCTCCTCTTCTTCGGCCTCGCCGCGCCGGCGAGCGCCCAAAGCCGCGACGAAATCGAGCGCACCATGAAGCGCGCCACCCGCTTCATGGTCGAGGAAGCCTCCACCGAGGGCGGCTACGTCTGGTCCTACCTGCCCGACATGTCGCGCCGTTGGGGCGAGATCGAAGCCAAGAAGTCGATGATCTGGGTCCAGCCGCCGGGCACCGCCACGGTCGGCCACCTGTTTCTCGACGCCTATCACGCGACAAAGGACGAATATTATTACCAGTCGGCCGAGAAGGTCGCCGGCGCGCTGATCGCCGGACAGCACCGCTCCGGCGGTTGGAACTACTTCATCGATTTCGCCGGCCCGTCCTCCACCAAGCACTGGTATGAAACGATCGGCAAGAACGCCTGGCGGATGGAGGAATTCCAGCACGCCGCCGACAACAGCACCTTCGACGACATGGGCACTTCCGAAGCCGCCCAGTTCCTGCTCCGCCTCTACCTCGAGAAGCGCGACCCGAAGTTCCGCCCGGCGCTTGAGCGCGCGGTCAACTTCGTCCTGGAAAGCCAGTATCCGATCGGCGGCTGGCCGCAGCGCTGGCCCTTCGATCCCAACTATCCGGGCTACCAAAGCTACATCACCTTCAACGACGATGTCGCCGCCGAGAACGTCAAGTTCCTGCTGATGGTCTACCAGCACCTCGGCGACACCCGCGCGCTTGACGCCATTCACCGCGGCATGAACATCTACCTCCTTACCCAGGGAGGCGCGCCACAGGCCGGATGGGCGCTGCAATACACGCTCGACCTCAAACCCGCCGCCGCGCGCACTTATGAACCCAACGCGCTCCACACCGCGACCACCGCATCCAACGTCGAGCAGCTCATGGATTTCTACCGGATGACCGGCGACCGGCGCTTCCTTGCCCGCATCCCCGAAGCGATCGCCTGGCTGGAATCGGTGCGCCTGCCCGAACCGCGCCAGGGCCGCAACTTCCCGACGTTCGTTGAAATCGGCACCAACAAGCCGATCTACGTCCACCGCCGCGGCTCCAACGTCGTCAACGGCGAGTACTATTGGGACTACAATCCCGAGGCGACGCTCGGCCACTACAGCGCCTTCCGCAACGTCGACACCGCCAAGCTGCGGCGGGATTACCAGGCGGTGCTCCAGGCCTCTGCCGAAGAGTTGGCGAAGAACTCGCCGCTGGTTGCCGCCGATCCGCCGCCGCTGCCGCTTTACTTCGTCAGTGGCGGCCTCACCGGCTCGGACCTCAACGCCGGAAGCCGCGACGCACAGCCCCGCGATCTCGTCCGAAGCCTCAACGCCAAGGGCTGGTGGCCGACGCCGCTGGTCGCGACCAGCAACCCTTTTATCGGCCCCGGGCCCGCCACCCCGGCGCCGGGCGATTACCGCACCACCCACGTCGGCGACGCGAGCGACACCTCGCCTTTCACCACCGATAAACCGGTGATCGGCATCTCCACCAGCGCCTATATCGCGAACATGGCCAAGCTCATCGAAGCCTTGAAATAGGCTCCTCCCGGCCCCGGAGAAAACCGCCTACGGGTCGCGTTGACCGGACACGGGCGAAAGCACGAGGAGAAACGACGTGGCGGCGGACCTGGAGCAGAATGCCGACCTGCGCTATCTCGGCAAGCTTCTCGGCGACGTAATCCGCGAACAGGGCGGTGACGCCCTCTACCGGCGGATCGAGTATATCCGTGCGGCCTCCGTCGACCGCCACCGTGGTCTGGCAGGCGCGGATGCGGTCGACCTGGGGCTCGATCGCCTGGGCCTCGACGACATGCTCGCCTTCGTGCGGGGCTTCATGCTGTTCTCGATGCTGGCCAACCTCGCCGAGGACGGCAGGGCGTCGCCGTCGAGCGACGCGTCCTGCTCGCCGAGGCGCTCGAAATCCTGGCGGGCGAGGGCGTTTCGAAGGAGGCCGCCGCCGATTTGCTGAAGCGGGCCTTGGTCGTGCCGGTGCTCACCGCGCACCCCACCGAGGTGCGGCGGAAGACCATGATCGATCACCGCAACAAGATCGCGGCCTTGCTTCTGCAGCGCGACACGGGACGCGCGGAGACCCACGAGGGCGAGCCGGTGGAGGCCGCGCTCCTTCGCCAGATTGCGCTTCTCTGGCAAACCCGCCCGTTGCGGCGCGAGCGTTTGTTCGTTGCCGACGAGATCGAGATTGCGCTGAGCTACCTACGCGAAGTGTTCCTGCCGGTCCTGCCATCGCTCTACGCGCGCTGGGAGCGGGCGCTCGGCCAGCGGCCGCCGAGCTTTCTCAAGCTTGGCACCTGGATCGGCGGCGACCGCGACGGCAATCCGTTCGTCAACGCGGACACCCTGCGCAAGGCACTCGCGGGAAGCGCCGAGGCTTTGTTGTCCTTCTATCTGGAGGAGGTCCACGCGCTCGGCGCCGAGCTGTCGGTGTCGCTCGAACTCGCGACCGTCAGCGAAGCCGTCCAGGCCCTCGCCGAGGCTTCCGGCGACGAAAGCCCGGCGCGGTCCGACGAGCCCTACCGGCGCGCCTTGATCGGCATCTACGGCCGCCTCGCCGCAACCTACCGGGATCTCACCGGCCGCAAACCGGGCAGGCCCGCCGCCGTCGAGGGCATTCCCTACGAGACGCCCGAGGCCCTGCATGCCGACCTCCTGATCCTGTCGGACGGCCTTGGCGAACTCGGCGGCGCATCGCTGGCGCGGCTGCTGCGCGCCGTGGAGACATTCGGCTTTCACCTCGCGGCGCTGGACCTGCGGCAGAACTCCGAAGTCCACGCCCGAGTCGTCGCCGAGCTGCTTCGCGCCGCCGTCGTCGAGGCCGATTACGAGGCACTGGACGAGCCGGCGCGGGTGGCGCTGCTCCGCCGCGAACTGGCCGGCGGCCGCCTGCTCGCCAGCCCGTTCGCCTCCTACTCGGAGGAAACCCAGTCCGAGCTGGCGATCGTGCGGGCCGCCGCCGAAGCGCACGCCCGCTACGGGCCGGCGGCGATCACCACCTACAACATCTCCAAGGCGGAAAGCGTGTCCGACCTCCTCGAGGTGCATGTGCTGCTCAAGGAGGCCGGGCTCTACCGTCCGGGCGATCCGCCGCACGCCGCGATCATGGCGGTGCCGTTGTTCGAAACGATCGGCGATCTGGAACGGGCGCCGGAGATCATGTCCGCCTGGCTCGGCCTGCCCGAAATCGCGGCGCTCACCGCCGCGCGCGGGCACCAGGAGGTGATGGTCGGCTATTCGGACAGCAACAAGGACGGCGGCTACCTCACTTCGGTGTGGAGCCTGCACAAGGCCAGCCTCGCGCTTGCATCGGTGTTTCGGGACAGCGGCACGACGATGCAGCTCTTCCACGGCCGCGGCGGCGCGGTGGGGCGGGGCGGCGGCTCCAGCTTCGATGCGATCCGCGCCCAGCCGAAGGGCACGGTCAATGGGCGAATCCGGATCACCGAGCAGGGCGAGATGATCGCCGCTAAATACGGCACCGCCGACAGCGCCGCCGCAAACCTCGAGTCCATGGCATCCGCCATCCTGCTCGCCAGCCTCGAGCCCGAGCCGCTTCCCGCAAAGGAGCACGCTCGCTTCCTGGAGGCGATG
>DASWMM010000346.1:0-4376 GCA_036399755.1 Allosphingosinicella sp. | reverse complement strand
CTCGTCCGAGGTCTCACCGGCGAACCCCAGCTGATCGAACTCGAAGCCATCGAACCCGACCTCTACCTAGCCTTCGCGCCCGACAACGGCGCCACCTTCGCCGCCGCCGTCAGGGAACGGATCGCCCGCTAACCCACCCCGTCACCCCCGCGAAAGCGGGGGTCCCGCTTCTTCTTTCTCCGCAGAGGAAAGACAAGAAGCGGGATTCCCGCTTTCGCGGGAATGACAGTGCGGAACCGAATTCCCGTTCAGCCTTTTCGCCCGGCATGATCCACGCAGTCCTCCTCGGCGACTCGATCTTCGACAACGGCGTCTACGTGCCGGGCCGCCCCGATGTCGTGAAGCAGCTTCGCGCCAAGCTTCCGTTCGGGGGCAAGGCGACGCTCCTCGCAGTCGATGGCGCCGTCACCCGCGGCGTCCTGGGCCAACTCACCCGCCTGCCCGCCGATGCCACCCACCTCGTCGTCAGCGCCGGCGGCAACGACGCACTCGGCTCCAGCGGCCTCCTTCACCAAAGCGTCGGCAGCGTCGCCGAAGCGGTGTCGCTCCTCGAAAATGCGCAAAGCCGCTTCGCCCGCGATTATGCCGAAATGGCCGACGCGGTATTGAAGCGCGGGCTCCCCACCGCATTCTGCACGATCTACGACACGCCGCCGTCCAGTCCGGACCAGCGCATCATCCGCACTGCCCTCGCCATCTTCAACGATGTCATCACCCGCGCCGCCTTCGCCCGCGGCGCCGCCCTGATCGACCTCCGCCTGATCTGCGACGAGGATGCGGATTACGCCAATCCCATCGAGCCCTCGGTGGCGGGCGGAGAGAAGATCTCGGCCGCAATCGCTCGTTTCACCGCGGGAACTTCCGACGGCGAGGCTCGCTCTAGCGTCATCGCCCGCTCCCAGCCGGCGGGTTCAATGTCGCGCCCGTAAACGGCGCCAGTTCCGCGTGAAGGCAACCACAAGGGAGACATTCAATGAATACCCGTACCTTCGCCATGATATTCGGCGTGGTTTTCCTGATCATCGGTGCCGGCGGTTTCATCCCCGGCCTTAATATGATGGACCATAGCGGCCACGCCGCCGACGCGGAGGTCAACGTCCGCAGCTTCTTCGGCTACGAACTCGGCATGTTCCCGGTGAACGTGCTGCACAACATCGTCCACCTGTTGTTTGGCGTCTGGGGCATCCTCGCCGCCAAAAGCTATTCCGGCTCGCGCGGCTACTTCCGCACCGTTGCGATCGCTTATGCCCTGCTCACGGTGATGGGCCTGATCTCGGGCCTGCGCACCACGTTCGGCCTTATCCCGCTCTACGGCGCCGACATCGGCCTCCATGCCGTGCTGGCGCTCGGCGGCGCCTACTTCGGCTGGATGAACCGCGACACCGCCAGCGACCGCAGCTGAGCGGATTGTGAACACCGGCCCGGCGGCGCACCCGCCGGGCCGATTTATTTTTGTTTTCCGCAGCTTGCGCGTAGCTTGCCGGAGTCGCGCAGGCAGGATAAAGGCTATGGTACGGATGGAGCTGGCCAAGGCACTCGTGGAGTGCGGCCGCCGCCTTGTTTAGGGAACGCCGATGTATAGCCGCTACCTTGTACCGCTTTTGCTGATACCCGCGGCCACCGCCGCTTTGGCGCAAACCGCCGCTCCGGCGGCCCAGCAGGCGCCCGCCGCCGCAATGGCCGCGCCCGCACAGCCCGCCGCGCCAGCGATCGCCGCCGAATGGAAGCGCCGCCAGGTCGAAGAGCTTCTCACCTTTATCGAAGGCGTCGGCGGCGAGGGCCTCAGCCCCGCCGATTACGACGTCTCGCGCCTCCGCCTCGCGCTTTCGTCCAAGTCGGACGATCTCAGCGCCATCGCGACCCAGGTCTACCTCAAGCTCGCGTCCGACCTGATGTTCGGCCACGTCCGCGGCGACGACCGCATCGATTGGCACGTCAAGGACGATAGCTGGAACGTCTACGACCAGCAGGCGCTGGTGAACCGCGCGGTCGGCGGCGAAGGCGTTGCCGCAAGCTTGGAAAGCCTGCTCCCCACCCATCCGCAATATGCGGGTTTAAAGGCGATGCTCGACGGTTCCGACAAGGCGACCGCCGACAAGATCCGCCTCAACATGGACCGCTGGCGCTGGCTGCCGCGCGATCTCGGCAAGAAATACGTCATCGTCAACGTGCCGGCCTACACCGTCGCCCTGGTCGAGAACGGCCAGACTCTGGACCGCCGCCGCGCCGTCGCCGGCGCGCTCAAGACGCCGACGCCGTCCTTGAGCGCAACCATCACCGGCGCGATCTTCAATCCGTGGTGGGAAGTGCCGCAGAGCATCGCCGGGGATGTCGCCGGAAAGAAAGGCTATGTCCGCGTGCCGGCCGGCGAGGGCAAGTTCCGCTGGCGCCAGCCGCCGGGGCCGTCCAACGCGCTCGGCAAGATGAAGCTGGTGATGGGCAATCCCTACGCCATCTACCTGCACGACACCAACGCGAAGAACCTCTTCAACAAGCAGCTCCGCGCCTACAGCCACGGCTGCATCCGCACCGAGGACGCGGTCGGCTTTGCCGCAACGCTTCTCGACGGCACCGAATGGAGCCGCGAAAAGGTCAATCAGACGGTGGCGTCGGGCAAGACGGTGCAGGCCAATACCGCGGCGCCGATCCCGGTCTATATCGTCTACTTCACCGTGGCGGCGACCAGCGACGGCCCGCCGGCCAAATATGCCGATCTCTACAGCCGCGACGCAAAGGTGATCGCGGCGCTGAACGACACCGCCAAGGGCACCGCGCTCGCCAGCAACTGAGCGTCGGGCCGGCAACGCAATCGCGGGTTTGCACAGGCGCATGCGGCGGGGCTAAGCCTTCCGCATGCGCGCGCTCCTGAAACGCTTGAAACCCCTCGCGGTCGGCATGCGCCGCGACCGGGCCACCGGGCATCTTTATTACCCCGTGGACGGCATTCGCCATTTCGTGCGCTTCCCCGAAGAAGCGATCCGCCAGGTCTACCGCCGCGCCGCTTTCGAGCAGATCTACTTCCGCGAATACCGCCCGGGCGGGACAGACGTGGTGGTCGACATCGGAGCCGGCCTCGGCACCGAGATCATCCCGCTCGCCCTTGAAGCGCCCCGGCTTCGCTACATCGCCGTCGAGATCGATCCCTGGACCTACGAATGCCTGTGCCTGACGCTGGCCCAGCTCCCGGCGGGGTTCGAGCCCTACGGTTTGGCGATCGGCCCCGAACCCTGCGTGCGCATCGAGCCGACCCGCGACGGCGTCGATGCGTCGATCCTCGGCGGCGGCCGCGTCCCGGTGGAAGGAATAGGCTGGGAAGCCTTCCTGGCCCGCCACGGCATCACGCGCGTGGACCTCCTCAAGATGAACATCGAAGGCGCCGAGGGTCCCTTGCTGGAGCATATCGATCTCGCGCCCGTCGAGCGGGTGATCGTCAACATTCACGATTTCCGCGCCGACCGCGGGGAAGGGGAGCATTTCCGCACCCGCGCCCGCGTCGAAGCGCGGCTCGGCGCGGCGGGCTTTCGCCTCAAGAACGTCGACGCCGACTGGATCTTCGCCGACCGCCTTTAGCCGTGCGGCGGCGCCCACTCGATCCAGGCTTTGCCTTTCACCTGGCCCCGCGCCCTGCGGTTCCTGAGCCGCAGGAAGCCCCGCAGGAACAGCCGCAGGCTGCGCGGGCTGAAATCGGCCCAGGCGGTCCAGGCAAGCACCGCCGCCGATTCGAGATTGGCCGAAAGATGCCCTCCGGTCAGCAGGGGCCGAAGCAGCTTGGGCGAGCCGCCAGCCCAGACCACCGGCGATCCGAGCAGCGTGAAGGTCCCCGGCGCAACCGATCCGGGGGCCGGCGCGTCGAGCAGATCCTCATAGCTCTCGCCCCCGATATACCGCTCCAGGCACTGATACATTCGGCCATAAGCCCCGGCCACGGTGTCGCGGCGCGAGGTGAGGCGCGTGCTCGTCACCGCGATGCGATGGCTGTACAGGGCTTCGGGCACAACAAGGATCCGCCCCACCCGCGCCAGCCGGACGAACAGATCGATATCCTCCCAATAATCGCAGGCCGATCGATAGCCGCCGACCTGATCGAAGGCGGCGCGGCGAAGCATGATCGATCCGTGCACGAACGGCGCGAACGGGGAGTGGCGCACCAGCCGGGACATGTCGGGCTCCCGCACCCGTACGCCGGAGCCGTCGATCGTGTCGTGCAGCGAGCCGACCAGTACCGCGTCCGCATTCTCTTGGAACACGGCGATCTGGCGGGCAAGCCGGTCGGGGTGGGCGATGTCGTCCGCGTCCATTCTCGCCACCAGCGCGCCGGTCGATTCCGCAACCACGCGGTTGGAGCTTCCCGCCGGCCCAAGCCGCTTTTCCGCGAC
>DASWMM010000345.1:0-6248 GCA_036399755.1 Allosphingosinicella sp. | reverse complement strand
CGGCGATCCACTAGCCTCCGCCCAAACAGGGGGCTTTTCGATGAACCGGCTATCGCTTGCGCTGCGTACGGGCGCGCTTCTTCTCTCCGCCGTGTCGAGCGCCGCGCTGGCGGCGGCCAATCCGGAGCTTACCGCCCTGATCCGCGGCGTCGACGACGACGAGGCGCGCAGCACCAGCCTTCGCATCGAAAGCATGGACGTTGCGGTGCGCCTGCACGGCGGGATCGCCGAAACATTGGTCACCGCGCGCTTCCACAATGCCGGCACGGAGGAGCTCGAGGGCCGCTTCCGCCTGCAGATGCCGGACGGGTCGGTGGTCACCGGCTACGCGCTCGATATCGGCGGCGAGATGATCGAGGGCGTGCTGCTCGACCAGCTCCAGGCCCGCCGCGCCTACGAAAGCCAGGTCCGCAAGCGCATCGATCCGGGCCTTGGCGAGGTCTCGCGGGGATTTCAATTCACCACCCGGGTCTACCCGATCGACCCCGGCAAGAGCCGGACGGTGCGGGTGCGCTTCGTAACGCCGCTCGAACCGGGCCGCGGCTATGCCATGCCGCTCGACAATGACGCTGAGGTCGGCCGCTTTTCCCTGACGGTTGAGGCCGATGGCGAAAGCGCCCCGCAAGTGGAGCTGCCCGGCGGCGCGGCGGCCCGGTGGAGCGGCGACGGCGCCGGGCGCCGGCTGGCCTTCGGAACGAAGGGCAAGGCGTTGCGGGGCGAGCTGGCGATCCGCCCGGCCGCTGTGCGCTCGGCGATTGCGGTCGGCGCCGGACCCGGCGGCGAGCGCTTTTTCGAGATCGCCGACTCGGCGCCGGCGGCGCCCCGGGAGGCTTCGCGTCCGCGCAGCGTCGCCATTTTGTGGGACCGCTCGCTGTCACGCGCCGACGACCGGGTGACGGGCGAGATCGCCTTGCTTCGCGCCTGGCTGGAGGCGGTGCGGCCGGCGGCGATCGACCTGATCCTGTTCGACTCGAGCGGCGCGGAGCGGGTCCGGCTTGCCGACAGGGCGGCGGTGGAGGAGTGGCTGCGCTCAGTGCGCTATGGCGGCGCGAGCAGCTATGCGCCGCTCGCGGTCCTGGATATTCAGGCGGACCAGTGCCTGCTCTTCACCGACGGCCTGGTGACGATCGACCGCGGGACCGTGCTTGCGCCGGCCTGTCCGCTGACCGCAATCTCCAGCGCCGCCGACGCGGACCGAGCGGCGCTTGGCGCGCTTGCGCAAGGCATGGGCGGGGAAGCGCTTCGGCTGGGCGCGGACAACCAGGCGGAGCTGCTTCGGCGCTTGGGCGGCGGCGGGGCACGCGTGGTGCGGGTGCGCTCGGCGGCGGGGGCACCGATCGATGCGGTGCGCCTCGATTCGCCGGAGGGCGGCTGGCGCCTGGTCGGCCCGATGCCGCAGGCCGGCGGCGTGGTGGTGACGCTGAGCGGGGTCGGCGCGGCGCTGGAGGACCGGCTTTATGCGCCGCCGGGGCGGGACGCCGCCTGGTCGGGCGCGGCGAATTTGTGGGCGGCCGACCGGCTGGCGGTGCGCGGATCGGCGGGAGACGAGAGCCGGGAGGCGCTGGTTGCGTTCGCGCGGCGCTATTCGGTGGCCGGCCCCGACATCTCCTTCCTCGTGCTTGAAACGGCCGAGGATTATGCCCGCTCGAAAATCGAGCCGCCTGCCAACTTCCCGGCCGACCAGGTTGCGCGCTACCGGGAGCTGGCTGCCGAGGCGGCGGAGGAGGAAGGCGAGGAGAAAGCGGACAGGCTGGGCGAGGTCGTCAAAGCCTGGGAGGGCCAGAAGGCCTGGTGGGACACCCGCTTCGATCCCAAGGCGAAGGCCGATCCGAGAAAGCGCGGGGATAACGCTGCGGCGGCTGAGTTACCGCCAGCGGTAGTGGCGCCGGCGCCGCCGGCACCTCCGGGAGAGAGAGAGGAACCTGCAATGCTGCAGGGCATGATATCCAGCGCCGATGCGGCAGACAGCGGCGAGGGGGATATCATCGTCACCAGCAGCCGCATCGAGCAGTCCGAGCTGCAGATGAGCGCCCCGTTTCAAGGAGAACCGGCGGCCACGTCTGAATGGGCCTCGACCCGACCCTACATGGCGCTGCTGCGGGCGGTTCCGGCGGCGCGCCGCGACTCGGTCTTTGCCGAGCAGCAGGCGCTGCACGGGGCGCTTCCCGCTTTCTGGTTCGACGTTGCCGAGCTCGCCTGGCGGGAGGGGCGGCCGGAGGAGGCACGGCGGCTTCTGCTGTCGGCGCTCGATCTGCCGACCCGCAACAACGAAACGCTGGCGATCGTCGCCGAACGGTTGTTTCGCTATGGCGAAGAGGAACGGGCCATCGAGATGTTCGAAGCGGCGGCCGCCGCCGAGCCGGAACGGCCCCAGCCGCTGCGCAGCCTTGCCCTGGCGCTTGGCAAACGGAGCGAGAAGCAGCCCCCGGACGCGGCGCGCGCCGATCTCGGCCGCGCGATCGACCTGCTCTCCCAGGTGATCACCAAGCCTTGGGAAGGCCGCTATGACGGCATCGAGCTGATCGCGCTGATGGAGGTCAACCGCTTGATCGTCCGCTACCGGGCGCTGGGCGGCGGCGCGGTGCCGCTCGATCCGCGGCTGATCGCGCTGCTGGAGGTCGATGTGCGGGTGGTGATCGAATGGGACACCGAGGCGACCGACCTCGATCTGTGGGTCGACGAGCCCAATGGCGAACGGGCGATGTACAGCAACGCCAAGACCCTGATCGGCGGGCGCATGTCGGAGGACATGACGCGGGGCTATGGGCCGGAGGAATATCTGCTTCGCCGCGCCCCGGCGGGGACGTTCACCATTCGCGCCGACGTATATGCGGCGGACGCGATCAATCCCAACGGAGCCTCCCGGATCACTGCGCGGCTGATCCGCAATTTCGGCCGCCCGAATGAGAAAGAGGAATTGGTGGAAATCGAGCTGCTGCCGGACCGCGACGGCGATCGGGATGCCGACACTGAAAGCATTAGGCTGATCGGAAAGCTGCGGGTGCGGTGATCCTCGGCCGAACCGATGACCATAAGCGTGCCAAGGTTCAGTCGTGTTTGTCGAAGCTGCGGGCGCCGCAGAAATCGGGGCGGAACTTGCGGCGCTCGGGATCGGGGCGGCAGGGGAAGCGGCGCTTGATGTAGTCGTTGAAGTAGCGGCCGGCGGACGGCGCCTTCTTCAGCCCGTCGAAGATCGCCCGCGGCACGTCCGCGTAGATGTAGCGGCCGGTTTCCTTGAACCAGATGCTCAGCGATTTCTCCTCCTCGTCGTAGCAGATCCGTTCGATGATGCTGGAGGACAGACGGGCGGCGCGTAGCATGTTGATTCCCCACGGAGAATCGTTCGCAAGCGCACGTGAGAATCGGCTGTTCCGCGGCCAGCGCCGAAGCGAATCGATTACGCGCCCGAACGAGTCTATCCTCGGCCGATGGCAAGCACCGACCCGCGCATCGACGCCTACATCGCCGCCCAAGCGGACTTCGCCCGGCCGATCCTGGAGCATATCCGCCGGCTTGTGCGCGAGGCGGTGCCCGAGGCGGAGGAGACGATCAAATGGAGCATGCCGCACTTCACGGTCGGGGGGCGGATATTGGGTGCGATGGGTGCCTTCAAGGCGCACGCCACCCTTGCCCTGCGGCAGGCCGAGGAGGTGCTTGGCGAGGCGGACACGAAGACCAACGCCATGGGCCAGTTCGGCCGACTGACCGCGATTGCCGACCTTCCGCCCGAAGAGGAACTGAAGGCGCTCCTCCGCCACGCCGCCGGTGCGTCGGCCGAGGGCCCGAGGCCACGGCCCAGGAAGGCGCCGAAGCCGGAACCGGCCGCACCCGACGACCTCCTCGCCGCGCTGGATGCCACGCCCGCCGCCCGCGCCACGTTCGATGGCTTTCCGCCAAGCTGCCGCAGGGAATATGTCGAATGGGTGTTGGAAGCGAAGCGCCCGGAAACACGCGCCAAACGCGTTGCACAGGCGGCGGAATGGATGGCCGAGGGGAAACGGCGCAACTGGAAATATGAGAATTGCTGATGTGGGTTAGTGGGGCCGGGGCCGGCATTTCGCCGCGTCCTTAACACTCCATCAAACCCTCTGGGCGTAGGAGGATGGGAACGCCGCAGCACGCAGGACTCCTATGTATCACGCGCCCGTAAATCTCGATCTTGATGAGCAGGACCACGAGCCGGTGGAAATCGCCGACGACAGTGTCGGCACCGATGCGAGCAGCGCGCGGTTGCGCGAGGCCCATCTCCACAACAGCCAGGCGCAGACCCGAGCCCTGTTCGCGCCCTTCTTCTCGGTAACGGCGGTGGCTGGCGCCTGCCTGGTCGCCTGGGCGATGTACGGCGGAGTTCATGTCCTCCTGATCGGCGTCTGGGTTGCGATCGTCGGCGCTGCCTTCTTCCATTACTGGCGGGCCGCGGCGCGCGAAGGGCTTGCGGCGAACAGCCGTTCCGCCCGGGGCCGCGCCATGGTGCGCTCGGTCGGCGAGGCTGTGGGCCTTGCCGCCATCTGGGCGACGCTTCCGGTCTACGCCTTCGCAACCCTTGAGCACGAAGTGCAGGTGGTGATCGGCGGCGCAATGGCGGCGATGATCGTCGCCGCCGTCGGCCTTGCCGCGGCGCCCGCCGCCGCCTTTGCCTGGATCGCCGCGATCACCGCCGCCTTGTGCTGCGCATATTATCTGGGCAGCGACCAGCTTGCGCCCACCGTCGGCGTGGCGATCATCGGCGTCGCCGCGGTCGGCATCTTCGGGGTCGCCCGGCTTACCCGCTGGACCTACGAGCAGCTCCAGACCATCGCCAAGGTCCGCACCCAGGCCGAATCCGTCCGGCTTCTGCTCAAGGAATATGAGCATCGCGGCGTCGGCTGGCTGTGGCAGGTCGATGCGGAAAACCGCGTCGTCTACATCTCCTCGCGGATGACGAGCCTGCTCGGCCGCTCGGCGAACCAGCTCATCGGCCACTCGCTTCCGGCGACGCTTGGCGGCAACAGCGCGCTTGGCCGCACCCTGCTTGCCCGGGCGCCGTTCGCCAACCTCGAGATGGAGCTCAAGACCCGCCGCGGCACGCGCTGGATCAGCCTTGCCGGCGATCCGATCATCGACATGGGCGGCCAGTTCCAGGGTTTCCGCGGAGTCGGCTCCGACATCACCGAAGTGCGCAAAACGCAGGAGCGGCTGACCAACCTTGCCAATATGGACGTGCTCTCCGGCCTGCCGAACCGCGGGCGGGTGCGCCAATTGCTCGGCGAGGCCTTGTCCGGCGCGACTTCGGGCAATGTGCCGTGCGCGATCATGTTTCTCGACCTCGACGGCTTCAAGCCGGTCAACGACACCTTTGGCCACCCCAAGGGCGATGCGGTGCTGAAAAGCGTCTCCCAGCGCCTGGTCAAGGAAGTCGGCGAAGTCGGCCATGTCGGGCGCATGGGCGGCGACGAATTCGCAATCGTGATCCGCGACGCGCAAAGCCGCAAGAAGGTCGAGGATCTCGCCCGCCGGATCATCGCCGCGGTCGCCGATCCCTACCATATCGACAAGGCCGAAATCCGCATCGGCGTCTCCGTCGGCTGCGCCTTCGGGCCGATCGACGGACAAACGGTGGACGATCTCATCCAGAAGGCCGATCTCGCCTTGTACGAGGCGAAGAACCAGGGCCGCGGCACCTGCTGCTATTTCTCGGCCGACATGCAGAACGAGGCCGAGGACCGCCTCCGGCTCGAGCAGGACCTGCGCCAGGCGCTCGTCCTGAAGCAGTTCCGCCTCGACTACCAGCCGCTGGTCAACGCCTCCGACCAGAGCCTGATGGGCTTCGAGGCGCTGATCCGCTGGCACCACCCGACCCGCGGCATGGTCTCTCCGGTCGAGTTCATCCCGCTCGCCGAAGAAACCGGCCTGATCATGCAGCTGGGCGACTGGGTGATCGAGGAAGCCTGCCGCGCCGCCGCGGTCTGGCCGGACTATATCAGCGTCGCGCTGAACCTCTCGGCACGCCAGCTCATCCTGCCCGCGCTCCCCAACACGGTCAGTGAGGCGCTCTCCAAATACCGCCTGAAACCCAACCGGCTCGAGCTCGAAGTCACCGAAAGCGTGTTCCTGGGCGACAGCGAAGGCTCGCTCGACGTTCTCAAGCGGCTCCGGGCGCTCGGGGTCGGGATCGCCCTCGACGATTTCGGCACCGGCTATTCCTCGCTCGGCTATTTGAACAAGGCCGTGTTCCATAAGCTCAAGATCGACGGCAGCTTCGTCCGCGA
>DASWMM010000344.1:0-14406 GCA_036399755.1 Allosphingosinicella sp. | reverse complement strand
TGCGGTGCGCGGGTTGATCGAGGCTAAACTTTCGTCCCCATTGCGCAGCGATGGGGAGGGGAACCATGCGTAGCATGGTGGAGGGGTAGCTGCTGTAGGCTTAGAGGTTCCGCACCGCATCCGCAGACGCAAGTGCCAGTTACCCCTCCACCACCCTTCGGGTGGTTCCCCTCCCCATCTTCGATGGGGAGGAATGTCAGGCTGGTAGCGGAAACCTCAGGAGGCGGTCGGCGACGGGGATGAGGGCTTCGGCGCGGGGGCCGACGGCGCGGACGATTTCGGGGTGGGCGGCGTCGAGGCCGCCGGTGAGGGCGCCGAAAGCGGGGAGGATGACCTTGCGCTCCGTGGCGACGAAGCAGCGGCGCGAAACCTGGCGGCCGCGGTGGCTGACCCGAAGCTTGGGGTGGAAGTGGCCGGAGAGTTCGGGGCGCGGCTCGGCGGGATCGGCCTGGTGGCGGAGGAGAAGGCCGTCCACCTCAGCTTCGTCGACGACATCGCCGCCGCAGTGATCGGCGATGCCGGGATCGTGGTTGCCGGTGATCCAGGTCCAGCGCGTGGCCGCGGTGAGGGTAGTGAGCATGGCGCGGGCGTCGGCGGGAAGGCGGTCGCAGCCGTGGCGGTCGTGGAAGCTGTCGCCTAGGCACCAGATCTCTTCGGCACCGGTGGCGGTGACCAGGGCGGTGAGATCGGACAGTGTGGCAATGCTGTCATAAGGCGGCAGCATCTGGCCGAGGCGCGCGAACCAGCTCGCTTTCTCCAGGTGGAGGTCGGCGACGAGCAGCGCCCGGCGCGACGGCCAGTACAAAGCGCCCTGGGGGAGCGCCATCAACTCGTGATTGCAGAACGAAAAGCGAACCATCGGCCTCGTATAAACGGGCCGGCGCGCGGTTCAAGCGCGGGCGCGTGCGGTTTCGGCTTTTGCGTGTTGCGCCGCGGCTGCGTCGCGCTGCGGCCCTGCGTCGGGGTGAGTCGCGAAGAAGATCACGGCGCCGGCGAGGAAGCCCTGGGCCCCGAGCAGGAACGGATTGGTGAGCGTCTTCAGCAACTTCATGGCGCGGGGCGTTTCTTCTGTGGATTGGGAACCGGTGCGGGACATGCGCCGGCCTTCGCCCCCTACATGGGCCCCCAATGCTGACCGGCAAGTGAATCAGCCGTCGTCGCCGGCCGAAACCTTGCCGCCGGGGAAGAAGCGTTCAAGCCCCTTCAGGGCGGTGAGAAGGAGAAGCGCCATGCCGGCGCCGATCAGCACCAGGGCATATTGGCCGCAGCCGCAGGCGATGCCGACTGCGGCGGCGATCCAGATGTTGGCGGCGGTGGTCATGTTGCGCACGGTGCCGCCGCGCACGAAGATCATCCCCGCGGCGATAAAGCCGATCGACTGCGCAAGGCCCTGGACGGCACGCGCGGATCGGGCGCGTCGGCGCCCGCGTTTTTCAGCTCCGCATAGAGCAGGAGCGAGGACATCATGATCATCGCCGAGGAGAGTGCGACAAGGGCGTGGGTGCGGATGCCCGCATCGACGCCGCGCATTTCGCGGTCGAGGCCGAGGAGCAGGCCCACGAGGGCCGCGAGGCCGAGGCGGAGCGCCAGTTCCCCCACCGACGTGACTTCGAGCGGATTGGAATGCAGCGTCATGGTTTCGCCTCGGCCAAAAAAAATCCGGCGCCGGAACGAATACCGGCGCCGGTTCCTAACGGCTGGAGGCGTCAGGCGGTTTCGCGCTGCACTTCCGGCTCGTGGCGCGGCTCGGGCCGGGCTTCGGTGAGTTCGATGCTGCGCCGCTCGCCGCTGTTGATCTCGATCTTGCGCGGCTTCATCGCGTCGGGGGTCTCGCGGACCAGCTCGATCGAAAGCAGGCCGTCCTTCATGTCGGCGCTGTCCACCCGGACGAAATCGGCAAGCTCGAAACGCCGCTCAAAGGCGCGGGTGGCGATGCCGATGTGGAGGTAATTGCCTTCCCGCGCCCGGCTCTCCGCCTTGCGGCCGGTGATCACCAGCATGTTCTGGCGGGCGGTGATGTCGATGTCGCCGGGCGCGAAGCCTGCAACCGCTAGGGTTATACGGTAGCTGTCGTCCCCAAGCTTTTCGATGTCGAACGGCGGGTAATTGTCCGCCTGCTCGGTGCGGGCCGATTCGAGGAAATCGAACAACCGGTCGAACCCGACGGTGGACCGGCGATAGGGAGTGAAATCGAAGCTTCTCATGACCTTTGTCCTCCATTGAGCAACAGTGGTGATGAGGCGGCGCGGGCGGCAAAGAGCCTGCGCCCCTCGCTGGTACGGGCCGGAAACGGATACTCGAGTCTTCCGGCGGGTGGGAGGTAGGTGTGGAACCAGATGGGTTCAAGGGGTGCTTAGTTCCTCCCCATTTGAAAAATGAGGAGGGGGACCATGCGCAGCATGGTGGAGGGGTAGCTGCCGTGGCGTTGGTGGTTCCAGCGCGCGAACCGCCAGGGCCTGCGCCAGTTACCCCTCCACCAGCCTTCGGCTGGTTCCCCTCCTCATCTTCGATGGGGAGGAACTAGGGGCGCAGATTCGCTTCCACCGCGTTGGCGAGGTCGTCGACCGTGAAGGGTTTGCGCAGCACCGGCGCGCCGGGGCCCAGGGCGGCCTCCAACTGCCCGGTTTCCGCGTAGCCGGTGACGAACACTATCGGCAGTTCGGACAGCATCTCGCGGGCGAGGCGGGCGACGTCGGCGCCGTGCATTCCGGGCATGGCGTAATCGATCAGGGCGAGATCGGGCGCGGGGGAGTCGCGGAGCAAGGCCAGGGCTTCCTCCCCGCCCGCGGCGCGGTGGACAATGTGGCCGAGAGATTCGAGGGAGTCGCCGAGGAACTGGCGGACATCGTCATCGTCGTCGACGACCAATATGGTGGCGCGGCGGCGGCTTTCGGCGGAAATAGCCGAGGCTTCGCGCGGTGCGCCTTCGTCGGCGGGCGGCGCGGAGGCGGGAAGCAGGATGTCGACGCGGGTGCCTTTGCCCAAGCGGCTGTCGATGCGCAGGGTGCCGCCGGACTGGCGGGCGATGCCGTAGACCTGGGCCAGGCCGAGGCCGGTGCCCTTGCCCATCGGCTTGGTGGAATAGAATGGCTCGGTGGCGCGGGCGAGCACCTCTTCGCTCATGCCTTCGCCCGTGTCTTCGACGCTGATCCGGACGAAATCGCCGGCGGCGTGATCGGCTTCTTCGGGCAGTGTGACGCAGCCGGTGGAGATGGTCAGGCTGCCGCCGTCGGCCATCGCGTCGCGGCCGTTGATGGCGAGGTTAAGGATCGCGTTCTCAAGCTGGTTCGCGTCGCACAGCGCGAAGCGCGCCTTGCCCTCGAGTTGGACGTCGATCGCCACTTCGCTGCCGATCGTGTGGCGCAGCAGCGTGCGCATGTTCTCGATCACGTCGTTGACCGCGACCGGCGCCATGCTGATCCGCTGGATGCGTGAAAATGCGAGGAGCTGGCCGGTGAGCTTGGCGCCGCGGCGGCTGGATTCCAAGGCGCTTTGCGCCATGCGCTTCAGGCGCGGGTCCTCGACTCGCGAGGCGATGATCTCCAGCCCGCCCATGATCGGGGTGAGAAGATTGTTGAAATCGTGGGCGATGCCGCCGGTGAGCTGGCCGACCGCTTCCATCTTCTGCGCCTGGCGAAGCGCTTCCTCGGCCCGGAGCCGCTCGCCGACTTCGGCCTGGAGACGGTCCAAGGCGGCGCTCAGGTCGGCGGTGCGCTCGGCGACGCGTTTCTCCAGCGTTTCATTGCCTTCCCGAAGGGCGGCTTCGGCGTTTTTCAGCTCAGTAATGTCGTGCGCGACTCCGATGAAGCCGACATGCTCGCCGTTCGGGCCCCAGCGCGGCTGCGAAACCGAGCGGATCCAGCGCCACTCGCCATTGCTTCGGTAGCGGCCGACCAGCTCGAAGGTGGAAAGGCTCGCTTCGCCGGCAATCGATTCGGCGACGATGCGGTCGGCGTCGTCGGGGTGGATCACGGTACGCCAGTCGAAGGTGATCGCTTCCTTGTAGCCGATGCCGAGGAACTCGACATAAGCGCGGTTGACGAAGCTTCGGGTGCGGTCGAGGCGCGAGACCCACATCGGCACCGGCGCGGAATCGGCGATCAGGCGGAAGCGCTCCTCGCTTTCGCGGAGCGCCTCGGCGGCGAGATGCCGCTCGCTAACGTCGTAGCCCTGGACGAAGATGCCGCTCGTCTTGCCGTCGGTGCCGACGATCGGGGCATAGACGAAATCCACCCAATGCTCTTCCACCGGCGCGCCGGGGCGGGGCTGGACCTCCACGCTCATGTCGCGGCCGTTGAAGGCCGTGCCGCTGCGGTAAACGCGGTCGAGCAGCTCGAAGAAGCCTTGGCCGCTGATGTCGGGCAGCGCCTCGCGCACCGTCTTGCCGGCAAGATCGCGGTGGCCGACAAGCTGGAGGTAGGCGGCGTTGATGATCTCGAACTGGTGTTCCGGCCCGCGCAGAACGGCCATGAAGCCGGGCGCCTGATCGAAGAACTGGCGGAGGCGCTCGGCTTCGCTGACCCGCTCGCGCTGGGCGAGCACGGACTGGGTGGTCTCGACGCAGGTGCACAGCATGCCGCCGACGCCGCCGGAGCGGTCGCGCACCGGGCTGTAGGAGAAGGTGAAAAAGGTCTGCTCCTCATAACCCTTGCGGGTCATGGTGAGCGGCAGGTCTTCGTAGAAGGTGGCTTCGCCGGAGAGGGCGCGCTGCGCGATCGGCTGGATGTCGCTCCAGATCTCGATCCAGATGTCCTCGAAACGGTGGCCGAGCGCATCGGGATGCTTGCCGCCGAGGATGTCAATGTAGCCGTCGTTGTACAAAAAACCGAGCTCCGGACCCCAGGCGAGGAACATCGGGAATTTGGAGGACAGGACGATGCTCGTCGCGGTCTTGAGCGCCTGCGGCCAGTCTTCGGGCGGGCCGAGCGGCGAGGTCGTCCAGTCATGCTCGCGCATGCGCCGGCCCATGTCGCCGCCCTCAGCCAGAAAGGCGAGCGGATCGGACTCCGGCACAACGGGAACGGCGGCAGTCATTGGGCGAACACAAGCTCCAGCACGCGAGGGGCCCCACCCTGGCCGGGGGAGCGAATAGCGACGGCGGCGGCGTTCGAAAAGACCTCAGCGCGCCGCCTGCTTTTCCACAGCGCGCATCACCCGCAAAAGGTTGCCGCCCATGATCTTGGCGACGTCGGCGTCGGAGAAGCCTTCCTTCTTGAGGCGCGCGGTGATCCGGGGGAGGGAGGCGACATCCTCCATGCCGATGACGCCGCCGCCGCCGTCCCAATCGGCGCCCAGGCCGATATGGTCGACGCCCATCACGCCGATGGAGTGGAGCATGGACTTCATGAACAGCTCGAAATCCGCTTCGGTGTAGCGGCGCTTGGCGTCCAGCGCCGCCTTGTCGGCGACCAGGCGCTTGCGCTCAGTGGGGGAGGCGGTTTCCCACGCCTCCTGCCGCTCGGTGATTCCGTCGCGTTCCTCGGACGTGTCCTGCTGGACGAGGAAGACCGAGTTCATGAACATCACCCCGCCGGCCTTGGCGAGGCGGCGCATGCGATCGTCGTCGATGTTGCGGCGGTGGTTGAAGATCGCCTTGGGGCCGGAATGGGAAAGGATGATCGGCGCTTTGGAGAGCGCAAGCATCTGGTCGAACACCGCGTCGGAAGAATGGCTTCCGTCGACGATCATGCCCAGCCGGTTCATCTCGGCGACCCAGTGCTTGCCGAGCGGGGAAAGGCCGTTCCAGCGCGGCGTGTCGGTGGTGGAGTCGGCGAACTGGTTGTTCTTGCTGTGCACCGGGCCGGCCATGCGGACGCCCAGCTTGTGGTAGTAGCCGAGCAGGGAAAGGTCGTTGCCGAGCGGGTAGCTGTTCTCGATCGACTGGAGAACGACGCGCTTGCCCGATTTGTGGATGCGTTCGACGTCGGCGGCGGTGGTGGCGAAGGCGAGCTTGTCCGGGTTCGCGGCGACGACGCGCTGGATCGCGGCGGCGCGGGACAAGGCGTCGTTGCGCGCCTTGTTCATGGACGCCGGGTCGAGGCCGGCTTGTGCGGTGTAGATGACGAAAAAGCCGCCATCGAGGCCGCCCGCTTCCATGCGCGGAATGTCGACCTGGCTATTGTCCCAGCCATATTCGTGCCAGCGGGTGAAATCCCAGTCGCCGGCGCGCTCGAACAGCACCGGCGTATCGAGGTGGGTGTCGAGCACCAGCATCTGTTCGTGAAGCAGCCGGTCGGCGGCGCTGACCGTGTCGTGGGCGGCGGCGGGCGCGGCGGCGAGAACGAGTGCAAGGGCGGTGAGCGGGGCGAAACGCATGAACTTCCTCCTGTTGCGAGGAGGATTAGACAAGGCCGGGGGGCAGCGCCAGCGTTTGGCCGAGTTCAGCGGCATGACCCACGGCACGCAGGGCGATTGGGCGCGCCTCGCCGCCGAGCACGGCGGCATCAACGGCTCGCCGCCGAGCACGGCGGCATCAACGGAGCGTGGCGGCGGCGCAGATCATACAGAGCCTCGCGCGCTGGAGCGTCAGGCTTCGGCGGTGGCGCGCTCGCAAACGAAACTGCTGCCGCCGATTTTGACAAACAGGTTCCGGCTCGACGACCCCTCGCTGGTAAGCACGTTGTGGGAGACATTTTGCCGTTGCAGTTCCGCTACAACCATTTCGTGAACGTGCTGCGGCGACTGAGCTACAAGGAACGAGCTTGTGTTTGCTAACTGGCAGAAGCGCGACAGGGAGCCTTCAGGGACGTTGAGGAAGTCTCTCGCCGAGCGTGGAGCGCCAGTGTTCCAAAGGTAATCCTCTATGATCGCGTAGAGCTTCAGCGGGTGGGGCAGCGGCTCTGAGCAATATGTCGAATAGGACGTGCCATCGTCAGCCCACAAGTGATCCGAAACCGAAGATACCTCGAGTACCTCCAATGCTTCGTCTTCCTTCATGTCCAACAGCGTCTGGGGGTCGAGCAGCCCTTCACCGACCCCTTCGAACAAGAAGACGATCCGCCCTTCCTCACCACCTGGATCGTTCCGCCACCACGGGTAGCCAGCAAGCGTGATGCGGAGTTGGCGGTGGCTCGTCTCAACAGCAACAATGCGTGTCGGGTGAACGATCTCGGTTTGGTTGAGCAGGTCCAGCAAGTCAGTTTTCATGCGCCGCAGTTCGCCAGGAGAGCCAGCCGAACGCAAGAGTCCAAATGTCCGCTTTCCACCCATTGCGAACAATTCGACGCAGCTTCCTCCGGCCTCTCCCCGATGGTAAGATCGCCTCATGTTTACCGACATGAAGAACGGCAAGCCCGAGGATTGGGCGCACATCGGCGCGGAACACGCCAAACACCAGAGGAACGTGGCGCCCCAGCAGATCATGGAGAGCCTGCGCAGGCTGGAGGCCGTTGAGGTAGGCTTTGCAGCCAACCAGCTTACCCACAGCCTCATGGCCGGCACTTTGGCGCGCAGGTCAGGAGCGAACGAACAAGAGATCGTAGCCGCACTCACACACGACCTAGGCAAGTTGTTCAGCATACCAAATCACGGTCCCATCGCCGCTGAAATGCTGAAACCCTATGTCTCGGAAGATATTTACCACGCCGTGTACTGGCATCAGGAGTTCCAGGGGCGCTACTATTTCGAGCACATGGGCAAGGACCCCGAGGGCCGTGCGCGCTTTGAGAAAGAGCCTTGGTACGACCTCGCGGTGAAGCTCGTCGACGAGTGGGATGCTCCAGCTTTTGATCCCGCTTATCCGGTGGACCCTCTGGAAAGCTTCGAGCCGGAGGTCACCCGTGTGTTCAGCAACCCGGCGAAGATGGTGTGAGGCCAGTGCTGCCGGGCTGTTGCGCTAGCGCCGAGTTGTGCAAGCTCTTCTCCATTTCTCGCCTCCGGCCCAGCGGAAGCAAGTAGAAGAAGCAGGATTCCGCTTTTGCGGGGGTGACCGGCAGAGGAAATACCGAGCCCTCCGTGGAACCCGCGCACCGTCGCCGCGGTTCTCGGGCGATGTCGATTCAACCGATAAAGTGGCCGAGCTTTTCCGACTGGAAAATCGTCCTGGTGCGGACCTGGAAAGAGGGGAGCGACGACAATGTCGGCCTGCTCGCCGCCGGGGTCGCCTTCTATTTCTTCCTGGCGTTCGTGCCGCTGCTCGCCTCGATCGTCCTGACCTACGGCCTGATCGCCGATCCGGCGACGGTGTCCGAGCATATCCGCACCCTTGCCCAGACCCTGCCGCGCGAGGCGGCGGCGATCATCGCCGACCAGCTCAAGGCCATCGCCGGCGGCGAGAAGAGCAGCGGCGAGGGGTTCGGCCTGCTGCTCGCCATCGCGCTCGCCATCTACGGCGCGAGCAAGGGCGCGGGCGCGATCATCACCGCGCTCAACATCGCCTACGAGATCAAGGAAACGCGCGGCTTCGTCAGGAACACCCTGGTGTCGCTTGCCACCACGCTGGGCGCGATTGTGATGATCTTCGCGGTGGTGCTCGCTGGATCGTTGATGGGCATGATCGAGCGGGTGCTGCCTTTCTCCTCGCCGGTGCTGCACGTCGTGCTGCAGATCGTGTCCGCCTTGGTGGCGGTGGCGGTGGTCGGCATCGGCCTGTCGCTTCTCTACCGCTACGGCCCGAACCGCCCGGACGCACCTTGGGCGTGGGTGACTCCGGGCTCGGCCGCCGCGACGATCCTGTGGCTGCTGGCGAGCCTCGGCTTCGGCCTCTACGTCTCGAACTTCGGCAACTACAACGCGACCTACGGCTCCTTAGGCGGCGTGGTGGTGTTCCTGACCTGGCTTTATCTCACCAGCTACGTCGTGCTGATGGGCGGCGAACTCAATTCCGAGCTTGAGCGGATGCAGGCCGAGAAGAACCCGGCGCTCGCACCCGCGGCGGGGCCGCAACCGGGAGAGGCTGCCGATAGCGCCGGGCCAGTCGGGGCAGCCGCTGAACCCGTGAAGCGGCTTGCGCCCTCCCAGCATCGATCAGCGCCGGAACAGGATGACTCTGGAAGCAAGACAGCGCTGGCGCTCCTGCTCGGCGGCGGCGCGGCACTGGGCCTTCGCCTGTGGCGCGGCCGGCGTCGCAAGGAGACGGGTGAAGTCTTCTACACCTACAAGGAAAAAGGCGCGTCGCTGCACCTCGACGCCTGAGCGTCAGTCCCGCCGCATCGCCACTTCGGCCAGGCTCTCCGCTTCGATGAGCAGTTGGTCGTCCGACGTACCCGTTGCGGTGCGTTCGCGGCCGACGATGACGAGGACCGGGACGGCCATCGGCGAGACCCGGTCCAGCTCGACGTGGAGCATGGTGCCCTGGGCGCGGTCGAGGAGGCGGGCCAGGCGGCCGACGTCGGTCATCCGCTCGCGCGCATCGTTCCAGGCGGCGCGGAGGAGGAGGTGGTCGGGCTCGTAGCGGCGCAGCACGTCGTAGATGAGGTCGGTGGAGAAGGTGACCTGTTTGCCCGACTTGCGCTTGCCGGGGTGGTGGCGCTCGACGAGGCCGCCGATCACGGCGACCTCGCGAAAGGCCCGCTTCAGGAGGTTGGAGCCCTGCACCCATTCGACGAACTCGTTTTCGAGGATGTCGGGGGAGAACAAGGCGGCGGGATCGGTGATCGGCTCAAGGCCGTAGCAAGCCAAGGCGTAATCGTTCGAGACGAAGCCGAGCGGTTTCAGCCCTGAGCTTTCCATCCGGCGGGTGATCAGCATGCCGAGCGACTGGTGGGCGTTCCAGCCTTCGAAGCTGTAGGCGACCATGTAGTGGCGGTGCTCGTGCGGAAAGGTCTCGACGAGGAGCTGATCGGGCCGAGGCAATACCGAACGGTAGGCCTGCACTTCCAGCCAGTCGCGTACGTCGTCGGGGAAGCGCGGCCATTCGTCGCGGTCGTAGAGGAAGTTGCGCACCCGGTCGGCAAGGTTGGTGCTCATCGCCATGCGGGCGCCGACATAGGTGGGGATGCGGGCCGACTTGGAAGAGGCGCGGACCTGAAGGTCGGTGCCTTCGATCCGCTCCACCTCCAGCACCAGGCCCGCGAAGTAGAAGGTGTCGCCGGGCGAGAGCGTGGAGGCGAAATACTCTTCCACCGTGCCGAGCTTGCGGCCGTTGCGGAAGCGGACGTCGAGCAAAGGCGCATCGACGATGATGCCCGCGTTCATCCTGTGCTGCTGGACGAAGCGCGGGTGGGAGACCCGCCAGGTGGCGCCGGTTCCCGGAGCCGGGTCCGGCTCGCGGGTCAGGCGGCGGAAGCGGTCGTATGCCTTCAGCGAATAACCGCCGCTTTCGATATATTCGAGGACCTGGCGGAAGAGGTCGGCGGAAAGGCCCGCATAAGGCGCGGCGCTGCGTACCTCGTCCAGCATCTCGTCTTCGCGGAAGGGGGCGGCGCAGGCGGCGGCCATGACGTGCTGGGCAAGGACATCGAGCGCGCCGGGGCGGAAGATCTCGGGGTCGAGTTCGCCGTCCTCGATGGCGTCCAGGGCGGCGCGCGCTTCGAGATATTCGAAGCGGTTGCCGGGGACGAGGATAGCCTGGGAGGGTTCGTCGAGGCGGTGGTTGGCGCGGCCGATACGCTGCAGCAGGCGGGACGAGCCTTTCGGGGCGCCCATCTGGATGACGAGATCGACGTTGCCCCAGTCGACACCGAGATCGAGACTCGCGGTGCAGACCAGGGCGCGCAGCTTGCCGTCGGCCATCGCGTTCTCGACCTTGCGCCGCGCCTCGATGGAGAGCGAGCCGTGGTGGATGCCGATGGGCAGGTGGTTCTCGTTCTCGGTCCACAGATCCTGGAAGATCAGCTCGGCCAAGCTCCTGGTGTTGCAGAAGATGAGCGTGGTCTTGTGCTTCTCGATCTCGCGCATGACGTTTTCGGTCGCCCAGCGGCCGGAGTGACCGGACCAGGGGATGCGCTCGTCCTCGGGCAGCATGATGGAGATGTCGGCCTCGGCGCCTTGTTCGCCGATCACCACCTCGACGGTTTCGATGTCCGCATGGGGGGCGAGCCAGCCTTGATAGGCTTCGGGATCGGAGACCGTGGCGGAGAGGGCAACGCGGCGCATGCCCGGCGCCAGCTTCTGGAGGCGCGAGAGCGCGAGGCTGAGCAGGTCGCCGCGCTTGCCGGTGGCGAAGGCGTGGACTTCGTCGATGACGATCGCCTTGAGATTGGCGAACAGGATCGCACTGTCTTCGTGGCTGAGGAGGAGACTGAGGCTTTCCGGCGTGGTGAGGAGGATGTGCGGCGGGCGGACTCGCTGCCGCGCCTTTCGGTCGGACGGGGTGTCGCCGGTGCGGGTCTCGACCCGGATGGGCAGGTCCATCTCGGCGATCGGAGTGAGGAGGTTGCGCTGGACGTCGACGGCGAGCGCTTTAAGGGGACTTACGTACAGCGTGTGAAGGCTATGCTCAGCCAAACCCCCACTTCGTTCGTCCCGAGCCCTTCGGCTGTCTGCCTGCGGCAGCCGCTCAGGATAAACTATGTCGAGGGGCGGGGGCTCGGATTCCTTGTGTGCGCCCCTCGACTTCGCTCGGGACGAACGAGTCTTGTGAGGTCCGCTTTGTTGAGGTTCGATCAAGTCCGCGAGGGTCGGCAGGAATCCCGCCAGCGTTTTCCCCGCCCCGGTCGGCGCCACAAGCAGCGCATTGCGCCCCGCCCGCGCCGCCGCAAGCATCTCGAGCTGGTGCCGGCGCGGCTGCCAGCCTTTGGCTTCGAACCAGGCGGCGAGCGGCGGGGGGAGGGGGTGTTCAGCGCAGGTCATCGCGCGCGACGATGCTCAGCGGCGCGCCGCGCGGCAACCCTTCGCCTCAGGCGGTCTTGTCGTGGTCGTGGCGGTGGGCGTTTTCCTCGTCGTAGAGGCGGCGGGTGGCGTCCTCCGTGCGGTCCATGCCGCCCTTGTTCTTCTTGTTCTTGAGGAACGCCCAGCCGAGCACGAGAACGATCAACAACGGGCCGACGATGTTCAAGATCGCCCAGCTTCCAGCACCCAGATCCATGATCCGCTCCTTTGTATCGGTGGGGCGCCGGGCTTTCGCACGGCCGCCTTTCACACCATATAGCTCTCGTGGCCCGTCTCGGTTCCTGGATTGAGCCTTTTCCCGAAGGCATTTACGTGAAGCCCGCCGATGCGTGGGTGGATCCGAGCCAGCCCAAGACGCGGGCGCTGGTCACGCACGGGCATGCCGATCACGCCCGCGGCGGCCACGAAAAGGTCTGGGCGACGCCGGAAACGCTCAGCATCATGGACTGCCGCTATGGCGAGCAGGCGGGCGCCTGCCCAGTGGCCTATGGCGAGGTGGTGCGGATCGGCGAGGTCGACGTCAGCTTCGTTCCGGCCGGGCACGTGCTTGGTTCGGCGCAGATCGTGCTCGAATATAATGGCGAGCGGGTGGTCGTCTCCGGCGACTACAAGCGCCGGCCGGACCCGACCTGTTTGCCGTTCGAGCCGGTGCCGTGCGACATCTTCATCACCGAGGCGACGTTTGGGCTTCCGGTGTTCCGCCACCCGGACACGACGGCGGAGATCGACCGGCTGCTGCTTCGGCTCTCGGAGAACCCTGATCGCTGCATCCTGATCGGGGCCTATGCGCTCGGCAAGGCGCAGCGGCTGATGATGGAGCTTCGCGGGCGGGGCTACCACGAGCCGATCTACATCCACGGAGCCCTCCAGCGGCTTTGCGACCTCTACAAGGAGCATGGCATCGCGCTCGGCGAGCTTCGCCCGGCGACGGAGGCGAAGAAGGAGGAATTGAAGGGCAAGGTGGTTGTGGCGCCGCCGGGCGCGCTCAACGACCGCTGGTCGCGGCGCCTGCCCGATCCGATCACCGCCATGGCGTCCGGTTGGATGCGGGTGCGGCAACGGGCGGTGCAGCGCAATGTCGAGCTGCCGCTGATCGTCTCCGACCACGCCGACTGGGACGAGCTGACGACGACCATCCAGGAGCTTGCACCCCGCGAAGTGTGGATCACCCACGGCCGCGAGGACGCGCTGAAACACTGGTGCATGACCCGCCAGATCAAGGCGCACGAGCTCAACCTGGTCGGCTACGAGGACGAGGACGACTGAGCCGCTGAGCGGCGGCCGCTTGCCCTACCTTCCGAGCAGCACCCGCGCCTGGGTGGCGATCTGGGCAAGCATCGGGGAAGTCGTGATCGGCGCGTTCTTGGCGCGGTCAACGACGCGGCGGAACTGCTCGATGCGCGGGCCTTGCGACGCCACCCATTGCTCCACCGCCTCGGCCGGCTCGGCGCCGCGCTTCCGTGCCAGGAAGTCGAGGCGGAGCTGCTCGAAGTCGCGGGCGAGGCCGGCGGTGAGCAGGCGCTCCCACTGGTCCTTGGCCTGGAAGCGGTTGGCCACCGTCTGCGCCCAGTCGAGGCCGAGCGCTTCGCCGAGCCGGGTGTAGGCGTTGGTCAGCGCGATCTCGTCCACGCCGAGCTTCCGGCCCAAAGCCGCGACGCCGACGCCGCCGTTCAGCTCGTAAAGCCGGACCAGCCGTTCGGCGATGTGCGCGGGCGCGCCGAGCTCGATAAGCCGCAGGCGCCGGGTCGCCGCCTCGTTGGCGATTTCCTGGCGGAGGAGCTGGCCCACTGCCACGTCCAGCTTGGTGAGGCCGGGCTGGAGATTGTCGACGATCTCGGCGAGCTTGGCGCTGGCCGGCGTGTTGCGCAGGATGTCGGCGATGTGGAGCTGGAGCGCATTGGACGCTTCGTCGAACAGCTCCAGGCGAAGCTGCTCGGGCACGTCCACCGTGTCGAGTTCCTTCCAAAAGCTGCCCATGTCGAACAGGCGCTCCGCCGCCACGAACGCCGCGGCGACCTGGCCGAACGACGCGCCTTCTTCTTCGGAGAGGGTGAACGCGGCGGTGAGGCCGAGGCGGTTGACGAAGCGGTTGGCGATCTTGGTCGCGATGATCTCGCGGCGGAGGCGGTGCTCCAGGATCGCCTGCTCCTGCCGCTCCTGCATGGTCTTCGGAAACGCCGCGAGCAGTTCGGGCGTGAGCGTCGGATCCTCGGTGATTCGTCCGGTCTCCAGCGCCGCCTGAAGCGCCATCTTGGACGTCGAGAGGAGTACGGCGAGTTCGGGGCGGGTCAGGCCGCGGCTCTCCTGCCCGCGCCGCATCAGCTCCTCGTTGGTCTCGATGCCCTCGACGGCGCGGTTGAGGCGGCCGCTTTCCTCGAGGATTTCAATGGCGCGGATGAGCGGCGGCAGATCGGCCGCGCCGCCGCGCTCGGCGATGGACAGCGCAAGCGACTGGAGGCGGTTGTCCTCCAGCACGATGGCCGCGACTTCGTCGGTCATCTCGACAAGGAGCGCGTTGCGGTCCTCGAACGCGAGGCGGCCTTCGATCATCTCGCGGTTCAGCGGGATCTTGATGTTGACCTCATTGTCCGAGCAATCGACGCCGGCCGAATTGTCGATGAAGTCGGTGTTGATCCG
>DASWMM010000343.1:0-8710 GCA_036399755.1 Allosphingosinicella sp. | reverse complement strand
CTTGACGTAAGGATCGTTCAATTGCCGTTCGAGCCACTTGATGGAGCTCATCTTGCGGCCCTTGGCCGTTTTCACGCGCTTCACGGGACCAGGCCGTCCCGAACCATGAGCGCGCGCAGGATGCCCTCGCGGATGCCGCGGTCGGCGACGCCCAGCGTTTCCGCCGGCCAGATGTCCATGATCGCCTCGAGGATAGCGCAGCCGGCGACCACCAGGTCCGAGCGTTCCGAGCCGATGCAGGGCAGTTCCGCCCGTTCGGCCGGGCTCATCCGCGACAGCATCTCGCTGACCGCGCGCATGGACGATGCGGGCATCTGGAGGCCATCCACCGCCCGGCGGTCATAAGCGGGGAGGGCGAGGTGGACGCTGGCGAGGGTCGTGACGGTTCCGCTGGTGCCCATCAGGCGGATGTTGGTTTTGTCTGCCGGGAGCAGCTCGGCGAAGCGGCGGAAGGCATGGCGGACGCGCTCCTTCATACGCCCGAACGAGGCGGCGCGCTCGTCCGGGTCGGCGAAGTTGCAGCCTTCGCTTTCGGTGAGCGAAACCACGCCCCACGGCGCGCTCCACCAGCATTTGATGCGGGGAGTCGACTCGCCGTCAGTGTCGACCAGCACGAGCTCGGTGGAGCCGCCGCCAATGTCGAAGATCAAGGCGGGGCCGTCCCCCGGCTCGAGCAGCCGGTGGCAGCCGAGCATGGCGAGCCGCGCTTCCTCCTCCGGCGCAATGATTTCCAGCGCGATGCCGGTCTCGCGCTTCACCCGCTCGACGAAATGGCGGCCGTTGGCTGCCCGGCGGCAAGCTTCGGTTGCAACGGAGCGGGACAGGGTGACTCGGCGGCGGCACAGCTTTTCGGCGCAGACGCTGAGGGCGGAGACCGCCCGGTCCATTGCGGCGTCGCTGATCCGCCCGCTTGCGGCAAGGCCCTCGCCCAAGCGCACGACTCGCGAGAAGGCGTCGATCACGACAAAGCCGTCCTGCGCCGGACGCGCGATCAGCAGCCGGCAATTGTTGGTGCCGAGATCGAGCGCGCCGTAGGTGTGACGAGATTGTTGACGCCGTTCGGGGGGCGATCCCCTGTCCGCCTGCGCCGGGCCCATTGCCGGCGGGAGCGGAGCCGTAGCGGCCTGCTGCGCCATGCGTAAAAACTCTTGTTCTCGTTCGAACGGCGCCCCCGCCGTCCTTGACTTGCCCCCTAGGTATAGAAGCAGCCGGCTATCGGCAAGGGAGGGGGCGGGCGCGGCCGGGACGCCTCAGGCGCGGGCGTCGAGCTTCCGGCCCAGCGCAACGAAGAGGTAGACGAGGGGCGGCACCAGCAATGCCGAAAGCACGACCTTGGCCAGCATCTGCCCGGCGAGCAGGTTGCCGATCGGGAACGCGCCGTAAAAGGCGATGGTGATGAACAGCACGGTGTCGACGATCTGGCTGAGCACGCTGGCGGTGCCGGCGCGCAGCCACAGCAAACCGCCGCCGTCCCGCTTCATTCGGCTGAAGATCGTGACGTTGAGGAATTGCGACGTGCCATAGGCGATGATCCCGGCGATCCAGATCCGCGGCGTCGCAAGCATGATCGTCTCGAATGCGGCGAGGCGTTCCGGCGGCATGTCGTGCGCGGCGGGCACGGCGAGCACGAGCAGGGTGAGGAGCAAGGACGCGATCAGCGGCACGAAGCCGATCACCACCAGCCGGTTGGCGACGGCGCGCCCGTGCAGCTCGGCAACCGCGCTGGACGTCACGACCAGCAGCAGGAAGGCGAAGATGCCGGCTTCCACCGCCAGCGGCCCAAGCGCCACCTGCTTGTTGCCGAGCACCCCGGCGATGCACACCATGCCCCCATAGAAGATGGCGAAGTTGAACAAGGAACGCGAGATGGGCGCGGCGCTGGTGTCTGTGGTCATGAAGCGACGCGTAACGCGTTTCCGGCGGCGCAAAAAGGGCTTTCCGTTGCCGCCCATCCGGGCCATCAGACCCGGGTGACAGACAGCAGACTGGACGTCCTGGCGATCGGCGATGCGATCGTGGACGTGATCGCCACGGCCGAGGATGACTTCCTCACCACCGAGAAGCTTCCAAAGGGCTCGATGCGCCTCATCGACCCCGCCGAAGCCACGCGCCTTTACGGGCTGATGGGCCATGCGCGGGAGACCAGCGGCGGATCGGCGGCGAACACCATGGCGGGCGTCGCGGCGCTTGGCGGGCGCGCTGGGTTCGTCGGGCAGGTGGCGAAGGACCAGCTTGGCGAGATTTTCGCGCACGACATCCGCGCGCTTGGCGTGGAGTTCCGGACGCCGCCGCTTGCCAGCGCGCTTCCCACCGGGCGCTGCCTGATCCTGGTGACGCCGGACGGGCAGCGGACGATGAACACTTCGCCGGGGGCGTCACACTCGCTTTCGGTGGATGGGCTGGACGAACAGCAGATCCGCGACTCCGCGATTTTGTACCTCGAAGCCTACCTCTGGGTTCCCGATACGCCGCGTGCGGCAATGGAGCGGGCGATCGACATTGCCCATGACGCGGGGCGCAAGGTCGCCTTCACCCTGTCCGACATCGCCTGCATCGCGCGGCGGCGGGACAGCTTTCTGGCGCTGATCGAGCGCGGCGCGATCGACCTCCTCTTCGCCAACGAGAATGAGGTGCGGGCGCTTGCCGGCGAGGACGATTTCGACCGGGCCGTCGATGCGCTTGGCGACAAGGTGCCGCTTCTGGTCTGCACCTGCTCGGAGAAGGGCGCGCTGGCGGTCGACGGGGGCAAGCGCATCGCGGTGCCCGCCGCCCCGGTCGAGAAGGTCGTCGATACGACCGGCGCGGGCGACCTGTTTGCGGCGGGCTTCCTTGCCGGGCAGGTGCGGGGCCGGTCGGTGGAGGAGAGCCTGCGGATGGGCGCGATCGCCGCGGCCGAGATCATTTCCCACTTCGGCGCGCGGCCGGAAGTCGACCTGAAGGCATTGATGGCATGAAGCGGATTGCGGTCTATTGCGGCTCCTCGATGGGCACCGACCCGGCGTTTGAAAGCACGGCGCGGGCGCTTGGCGCCGAGATGGCGCGGCGGGGTCTCGGCCTCGTCTACGGCGGCGGCCATCGCGGGCTGATGGGCGTGGTCGCCGACGCGGTGCTTGCCGGCGGGGGCGAGGCGCTCGGCGTCATTCCGCAGTCGCTGGTCGATGCCGAGGTTGCGCATCGGGGCCTTACCGAGCTCCACACCGTGTCCAACATGCACGAGCGCAAGGCCAAGATGACCGAGCTGTGCGACGCGTTCATCGCCTTGCCCGGCGGCATCGGCACGTTTGACGAGCTGTTCGAGGCGTGGACGTGGAACGCATTGGGCTACCACGCCAAGCCGTTCTGCCTGCTTCAGGTCAGCGGATTCTGGGACGGCATGCTCGCTTTTCTAGACCACACCACGGCAAGCGGCTTCATGTCGCCGGCGCGGCGTGGGCAGTTGCTGGTGGCGCATGAGATCGGCGAAGCGATTGAAAAGCTGGACAGCGCGGCGGGGGCGTCGGAAAGAAAGATGGTCTGGTAAAGACCGAACACGGGGCGGGATAAAGAATGGACAAGCTGCTTGGGCTCGCGGGGATCGCGCTGATCCTCCTTATCGCCTTTCTTCTCTCGTCGAACCGGCGCGGCATCCGCCCGCGGGTGGTCGCCGCCGCGTTTGCGCTGCAGGCCCTGTTCGCGGCGCTGACCCTCTACAGGCCCCGTGGCCACGTCACGCAGGGCTGCCAATATTTCAATCTTTCAAACGGCTCGGCGGCGAAGGATGCTTTCCGGGCAACCGGCCATGAAACCATAGCCTGCATGTCTCAGGGCGTTTCCAACCTCCTGAGCTACGCGAACAAGGGAACCGAGTTCCTGTTCGGGCCCTCGGCAACCAACCCGCTCGCCAATACCTTCGCGCTCGGCGCGCTGCCGGTGATCGTGTTCTTCGCGGCGCTTGTATCCATCCTCTACTACCTTGGCATCATGCAGCGCGTGGTGCGCTGGGTGGGCGGCGGGATCGGCTGGATCACGGGGATCAGCCGGGTGGAATCCCTGGGTTCGGCTGCCAATATTTTCGTCGGCCAGTCGGAGTCTCCACTGGTCGTCCGCCCGTATCTGGCGACGCTGACACCAGCCCAATTGTTCACCCTGATGGTGGTGGGGATGGCCGGCGTCGCCGGAACCATCCTGGCGGCTTATGCCACACTGCTTGGGCCTCAGGCGCTTCCTTACCTGCTCGCCGCTGCCTTTATGTCGGCGCCGGGGGGCATCTTGATGGCGAAGATCATGATGCCCGATGAGGTGACACCCAAGGAGCCCGAGCAGCTCGAGCTGCCCGCAGGCCGGATCAGCGCCCAAGGACCCGCCGCGCTCCTGCCCGAAGGCAAGGCGCTCAGCGACGAGCCGGTGGAGATTTCCGAGACCTTTGAAGAGGGCGAACGGCCGGCCAACATCATCATGGCCGCGGCCCAAGGCGCGCAGACGGGCGTCAAGCTTGCGGTGGCGGTGGGTGCCATGGTGCTGGCGTTCGTGGCGCTGGTGGCGCTTGCCAACGGCTTGCTCGGCGGAGTCGGCGGGTGGTTCGGCCAGCCCAACCTGAGCTTCCAGCAGATTGTCGGCTACGTCTTCCAACCGATCATGTTCCTGATCGGCGTGCCTTGGAACGAGGCCGGCGCGGCGGGAGGCCTATTCGGCACCAAGATCGTGCTCAACGAGTTCGTTGCGTTCCTCGACCTCGGCGCGATGCAGGCAGGCCAGCTCAGCGAGCGCAGCCGGGCGATCGTGACCTTCTCGCTGTGCGGCTTCGCCAACTTCAGCTCGATCGCGATCCAGATGGCGGTGACGGGAAGCCTTGCGCCCAACCAGCGCCCGAACATCGCCAGGCTGGGGATCAAGGCGCTGATCGCCGGCTCGCTGGCCAATCTGATGAGCGCGGCACTGGCAGGGCTGCTCCTCCCTTAACCTGTCACCCCCGCGAAATCGATCAGGTGCGCAGTGCCCCGCACTGCGCAGCCACGTCCGGGGGGACGTGGCGGACCTGATTGATGGGTCCCGCTTCTTTTCTTAATGCGCTGGGTCGGAGAAGAAGAAGCGGGATTCCCGCTTTCGCGGGAATGACGGGTGGGGCGTACGGTGCTTTGTCCTAGGTGACGAGGCTTGCCTGAGGGCGTAAGAGCGGCGCCATGGCTACTCTTGCACAACCCACCGTCGCGTCCGTTTCCCTTGCCGCCTCGGCGAGCGATCCGGATGCTTTCGCCCAGGAGCTCGGCACGTCGTTCGAGCGCTACGGCTTCGCGATCATCGCGGATCACGGCATTCCGGCCGATCTGATCGCCCGCGCCGAGGAGAAGGCGAAGGCCTTCTTCGCGCTGCCCGACGCGGTGAAGCGCGGCTACCACACGCCGGGCGGCGGAGGAGCGCGCGGCTATACGCCGTTCGGGATCGAGACCGCCAAGGGCGCCACCGCCTACGACCTCAAGGAGTTCTGGCACGTTGGGCGCGAGCTGCCGGAGGGGCACCGTTACCAAGACGTGATGGCGCCGAACCTTTGGCCGGAGGAGGTGCAGTCGTTCCGCGACACCTTCCTGGAGCTGTTCGCCGCCTTCGACACCGCGGGCCTGCGCATCCTGGAGGCGATCGCCCGCTACCTGAAGCTCCAGCCCGATTACTTCGCCGACACGGTGCGGGAGGGCAATTCGGTGCTTCGCCTGCTTCATTACCCGCCCACCGACGGCAACGGGCCGAACGTCCGTGCGGGGGCGCATGAGGATATCAACACGATCACTTTGTTGCTCGGCGCGGAGGAAGCGGGGCTGCAGCTCCTCGACCGCGACGGCAATTGGCTGCCGGTGAGCCCCAAGCCGGGCGAGCTTGCGGTCAACATCGGCGACATGCTTCAGCGGCTGACCAACGGCGTGCTTCGTTCCACCACCCACCGGGTGGTCAACCCGCCGGCCGAGCGGCGGGGGCATTCGCGTTACTCGATGCCGTTTTTCCTGCACTTCCGGCCGGACTTCGTGATCGAGACGCTGCCGCAATGCGTCAGCGCCGAGCGGCCGGCGCAGTGGCCGCCGATCTCGTCGCACGAATACCTCATGGAGCGGCTGCGTGAGATCAAGCTGGCCTGACGGCGAGGCTGGCGTCCGCGCGAAGGCTTCGGAAGGTGATGGAGTAGCGCAGCGCCTCCATGGCAGCGATGCTGTGCTGCCATTCCTCCCGCGCGGGCCCGCGCAGCAGGTAGGCGGAGCGGGGCTCGGCGGTCACTGCCTTGCGCTCCCACCTTTCGCCTGCCTTGCGGCGGAAGCGCAGGCGGGCGGGGGCAAGGAGGGAGAGGCCGACGACATCCTCGAACACCGGCCGGTCGCGGTGCCAGCCGATGCCGGCGCCTGGCGCGTATTCGGTGAGGAGGACGTGGCGCAGCGCCTCTCCAGCCAAGCCCGCCCATGCGGCGGCGCGGTCGCGGATCGGGAGGAGCCATTCGGGCATCGGCTCGGCTTCGTGGAGGCCGCTGCCGTTGAACTCGTAGTGGAGGCCATAAGAGACGGTGCGGCGGTTGCCGAGAAAGCCCTGGAACTCAAAGGCGCGGAACGGCAGTTCGGCCATGCGGGCGGTGAGCGCCTGCTCCTCGTCAGGCGAGATCAGATCGGCGCGGTAGCCGAGCCCTTCCGGCCAATCCGGCGCCGCCGCGCCGCCGCTTCCGCGCCCGCCGAACAGGTCTAGCTGGCCGGGCGCCATGGAGTCTCCTTCGGCATCGTGGCTAGCAATTCGGTAATCCTTTGTGTGTGATAGGCATCCCGAACGCCATTCGGGGGAATCAATGCACGACCTTCGCTCTTCGATCCTGTCCGGCCCGGCCGAGCGGCCGGCCACTCCGGTTGCCGCGAAGAAGCAAAAGCCCGGCGGGCTGGGCGGCCTCACCGCAATCGCCGTCAAGCGCGAGGAAACCCGGATCACCAACCAGCGCTGCGAGGACCGGCTGCGCGACATCGTCGAGGAGACGGTGATGGTGTTCCGGCGCAAGAAGATCGGCGTCAAGGTGATCAACGTCTCCTCGCGCGGCGCAATGCTGGCGAGCGATGCCGAGGCGCGGATCGGCGAGAAGCTGGACCTGATCTTCACCGACAAGGCCAAGACCAAGTGCGTCGTCCGCTGGGTTCGCGAAGGGCGGATCGGCGTCGAGTTCGTCAACGAGACCATCTTCTGGGATTCGGCGGCGCAGGCGAGCGGCCCGGTGCTGAAATTCGACGGCGCCGACGTGCCGGCCCCGCGCGAAGTGGTGGACCGCGAGGTGCGCCAGACGCTGCTGCGCAACGGCACCTTGTACTGGAGCGGCATTTCCGTGCCCGTGCGGCTGCGCAACATCTCGTCGGGCGGGGCAAAGCTGGAGGCGCCCAAGGAGTTCAAGCCGGGCGTCGAGGTCGAGCTCGACCTTGGCGAGGCCGGCTTCCAATATGCCGAGGTGCGCTGGGCCAAGGACGGGCAGATCGGGCTTCGATTCGCCGCGGAGTTCGATCTCGACACGCTTGCGCCGGCGCCGCCGCCTTCGTCGCAGGCACCCGTGCCTTTGCTGAAGCCGGCGTATCTGGAGACGGAGACGCAGGCGGATTCGCCGTGGGCGGCGCGGTTCGAGCGGCTCAAGCTTACCGATCTGCAGCCGCCTCAGGAGAGCTAGGCGGGCTGCCTGATTCCTCCCCAAGCTATGCTTGGGGAGGGGAACCACCCGCAGGGTGGTGGAGGGGTAAGTGCCGTGGCCGTGGAGGTTCGCGTGGGATGCGCGGACGTTACGGCAGTTACCCCTCCACCATGCTGCGCATGGTTCCCCTCCCCATCTTCGATGGGGAGGAACTGGGGCTGCCGTGAGCTTCATTCGTGCTGCGGGCTTCTTACGATGTCAAAGAGCGGGGCGCCTTGTTCCTCCCCAAGCTTGCTTGGGGAGAGGAACCACCCGAAGGGTGGTGGAGGGGTAGCTTGCTTGAGCCTCGGTAGTTACCCCTCCACCATGCTGCGCATGGTTCCCCTCCCCATCTTTCGATGGGGAGGAACTAGGATTACCGCGTGAACTTTTCTCCGGCCTCCGCCTTGCTGACGAGGAGCTTGGAGAGCTGGAAGTCGCTACCCAGCCGCTCCTGCTGGCGGCGGATGCCTTCGAGGATTTTGGGAAGGCCTTCGGTGTCGGCCCAGAACATCGGGCCTCCCCGGTAGACGGGCCAGCCGTAGCCGTAGATCCAGACCACATCGATGTCCGACGCGCGCTGGGCGAAGCCGCCTTCAAGGATCAGGGCGCCTTCGTTGACCATGGTGTAGAGGGTGCGCTCGATGATTTCCCCGTCGGAAATCTCGCGGGCCTCGACGCCTTCCTGGACGCGGAATTGCTCGATGATTTCCTGCACCTTTGGGCTTGGCGAGGGGCGGCGCTTTTCGTCGTAGTCGTAGAAGCCGGCGCCTTTCTTCTGGCCCCAGCGGTCGATGGCGCAGAGCGCGTCGCGGATGTTCTCGATCCGGCTTGGATCGCGGTGCCAGCCGATGTCGACGCCGGCGAGATCGGCCATCTGGAAGGGGCCCATCGGCATTCCGAATTCGACATGGACGCGGTCGACCTGCTCCGGCGTGGCGCCTTCGAGGAGGAGGCGCATCGCCTGGGTCTGGCGCGGGATCAGCATGCGGTTGCCGATGAAGCCGTAGCAGACGCCCGCCACGACGGCGACCTTGCGAATGCGCTTGGCGAGCTGCATGG
>DASWMM010000342.1:0-1706 GCA_036399755.1 Allosphingosinicella sp. | reverse complement strand
GATCAGGCGCGGAGCAGTGCCGCGCGGGCCTCGCGATATTCCTGCTCGAACCGCGCGACCCGCGCCGCGACCGGCTCGACCGCCTCGACCGCCCCGATACCCTGGCCCGACCCCCAGATGTCGCGCCAGGCCTTTTTCGCGCTATCGCCGCCGCCGAAGTTCATCGTCTTGAGGTCGCCCTCCGGCAAGTTGTCCGGGTCCATGCCCGCGGCGGCGATCGACTGGCGCAGGTAATTGCCGTGCACGCCGGTGAAGAGGTTGGAATAGACGATGTCGGCGGCGCGGCCCTCGACGATCCCGTCCTTATAGGCCTGCGCCGCATTGGCTTCGGCGGTGGCGATGAACGGGGAGCCGATATAGGCGAGGTCGGCGCCCATCGCCTGGGCCGCGAGGATGGCACGGCCGTTGGCGATGGCGCCCGACAAGGCGAGCGGCCCGTCGAACCACATCCGGATTTCCTGCACCAAAGCGAAGGGCGACAGGGTCCCCGCATGGCCTCCGGCGCCGGCCGCGACGGCGATGATGCCGTCCGCGCCCTTCTCCACCGCCTTGCGCGCAAAGCGGTCGTTGATGATGTCGTGGAAGGTGATGCCGCCCCAGCCGTGCACCGCGTCGTTGAGCTCGGGGATCGCGCCCAGCGAGGTGATGACGATCGGCACCTTCCACTTGGCGCAGGTCGCCATGTCCTGCTGCAGCCGGTCGTTGGAGCGGTGGACGATCTGGTTGACGGCGAAGGGCGCGGCGGGACGATCGGGATTGTCCCTGTCCCAGGCGGCAAGCTCTTCGGTGATCCGGTGCAGCCATTCGTCGAGCAGGCTCTGCGGCCGGGCGTTGAGCGCCGGGAAGGAGCCGACGATCCCCGCCTTGCACTGCGCGATGACGAGGTCCGGGCCCGAGACGATGAAAAGCGGCGCGCCGATCGCCGGCAGGCGCAGGCGGCCGAGCGCAGCGGGAAGCGCCATCAGCCCCTCTTGTCCAGGCGGCGGCCCAGCACGACGAACAGCTGCACCAGCGGCGGCACCATGACCAGCGACAGCACCACCTTGGCGAGCGCCTGGCCGAGCAGCAGCTGGCCGATGGGGAAGACGCCGTAGAAGGCGATCGTGATGAAGAGCAGGGTGTCGACGATCTGGGACAGCACGCTCGCAACGCCCGCGCGCAGCCAGACGAACCGGCCCTCGCTCCCCTTGCCGCGAAGCGCGGTGAAGATGGTGACGTTGAGGAATTGCGAGATGCCGTAGGCGATGATGCCGGCCAGCCAGATGCGCGGGGTGGCGCCCATCATCATGTCGAAGGCAGCGAGGCGGTCGGGCGCCATCTCGTGCGAGGCGGGCAGGTTGAGCACGATCCAGGCGAGCAGCATCGAGAAGACGAGCGGCACGAAGCCGATCAGCACCAGCTTGTTCGCGGTCTGCCGGTCGAACAATTCCGCGACCGCGCTCGAGGTGATGACGAGGAAGAGGAAGGCGAAGATGCCCGCCTCCACCGCCAGCGGCCCCAGCGCCACCTGCTTGTTGCCGAGGACGCCCGCAATGCACACCATGCCTCCGTAGAAGATGGCGAAGGCGAAGAGGGAGGCGGGGAAGGTGTGCGCGGGTGCCGCGGCGGCGGGGTTCGTGGCCATGCCGGGTGCGTAACCGCTTTTGCCCCACGCAAAAAGGGCTTTCCGTCGCCGCTCGTTCGGGCCATGACCTCGGCCCGTGACC
>DASWMM010000341.1:0-4540 GCA_036399755.1 Allosphingosinicella sp. | reverse complement strand
GGCTTCGTCGGCGACGACAGCGGCGATTTCGGCGCCGAAGCCACCGGTGCGCAGATCTTCGTGGACGATCAGGCAGCGGCGGGTGCGGCGGATGCTGTCCAGCACCATCTCCTTGTCCCAGGGGACGAGCGTGCGAAGGTCGATGACGTCGGCGCTGATGTCCTTAGCCGCTTCCTCGCAGCGCGGCACCATCGCGCCCCAGGTGACGATGGTGATGTCGTCGCCGGTGCGGGTCTTCTTCGCCCGGCCGAAGGGGAGGACGTAACCGTCGCCGGGATAAGGGCGGCGGGCCCAGACATCATCGAGCATGGCGCGGTGTTCGAAAAAGATCACCGGATCGTTGCCGCGCAGGCCGTAGCGCAGCAGGCCGACGGCGTCCTCCGCGTTAGAGGGCACCGCGACCAGCCAGCCGGGATTGTGGACGAACTGCACTTCGTTGGTCTGGCTGTGCCAGGGATCGCCGCACTTGAAGAAGCCGCCCGGGATGCGGAGCACCATGGGCGCGGCGAAGCGGTTGTTGGTGCGCCAGCGCATGGTGCCGCAATCGTTGATCTGCTCGGTCGCGGGCTCGGCATATTTGCGGAACTGGATTTCGGGGACGGGCATCAGCCCGGCGAGCGCCATGCCGACTGCGCGGCCGATAATGCCTTCCTCGTTCAGGCTGGTGTCGAAGACGCGCTCCAGCCCATATTTGTCCTGGAGGCCGAGGGTGACGGCGTGAACGCCGCCTTTGGGGCCGACATCTTCGCCGAAGACGACAACGCGCTTGTTGATCTCTAGCTCGTGATCGAGGGTGCGGCGGATGGCGGTGACCATGTTGATCCGCTGGCCCTCGGGCTTGGGATCCTCGTGGCTTTTCGGTGCGCGATAGCCTTGCGTCCACTGGCCGCCGACCTGCTGCATTTCGCCTTCGTAATAGACGTTGGCGAGGACGGTTGCGGGATCGGCGATGCCGCGGCTTTCGGCTTCGTGGCGGGCGGCTTCGACGGCGTCGTTGGCCTCCGTTTCGATGCGGTGCCATTCGTCTTTGCCGAGCACCGCGCCGGTGAGAAAGGCCTTGAGCTTGGGGAGAGGGTCGCGGAGCCATTCCTCGCGCACGGCATCCTCGCCCTTGTAGGTCTGGGTGTCCTGGAAGCTGTGGCCCTGGAGGCGGGGGACGAGGAGGTGGAGCAAAGCTGGGCCCTTGCGCGCGCGGACGTGGTCGGTGGCGGCCTTGACCAGGCGCGCGGCTTCGGCGGGATCGGTGCCGTCGCCCTTGAAGATGGTGAGGCCGGTGAAGCTTGCGAGGTTCTTCGAGATATCGCCGCCAGGCGTCTGATAATGCGCGGGGACGGAGATGCCGAACTGATTGTCCTCGATGTAGAAGAGCATCGGCAATTGCTGGGTGGTGGCGATGGTCAAGGAGGCCCAGAAGCCGCCGGTCGCGCAGGAGGCGTCGCCGCCGAGCACCACGCCGATCGCGCCTTCGTAGCGGCGGTTGCCGAGCACGTTGCGGTGATATTCGATCGCCTGCGACCAGCCCGCGGTGGGCGTATATTGCGCGCCGACCCCGCCCGACATGGGGAGCGCGGACGGGCCGGTGGGGTTGGGGTAGTTGAACACGACGCCGATATCGCGGCCGTCCGAATAGCCCCCTGCCCTGCCCATGCCCGAGCCCAGGGCGTCTTCGACCGGCACGCCGAGGGCGAGCAGCAGGGGCCGCGAGCGGTAATAGCCGCAGGCGGCGTCCTTCGGGTTGGTGAGGCGGGAGCCGAGCAGGATCTGCGCCATGTCGTGGCCGCGGGCGCTGAACTGGTAAAGGACCTTGCGTTCGGGGACGAGGCGCTCTTCCTCGAGCTTGTCGAGGGCGCGGCTGACGAGGGTCAGGTAAGCGATCCGGCGCCAGTCGAAATCCGGATCGGGCGCGTTGCCGCGCGCCGGGGTTTCGGCAAGCTGCTCCGCTCCGGCCCGATCCTCAGCCATCCATTTTCTCCACCACGGCGGCGGCGAAGCGTTCGACATTGTCGTCGGAGAGGCCAACGACGTTGATGCGGGCGCTGTTCGCCATGTAGATGCCCTTCTCGTCGCGAAGTTCCAGCACCTGCTTTTCGCTGAGCGGCAGCATCGAGAACATGCCGTTCTGCCCGTCGATATAGGCCAGGCGCTCGTCGTAACCGGCGAGGCGCGAGCGCAGCGAACGGATGCGCGCGCACATTTCCTGGAGCTCGCCGTGCCAATCGGCGCGGAGCTTCGGATCGTCGAGAACAACGCGGGCGACGGCGGCGCCGTGATCGGGCGGCATCGACCACATCGTGCGAGAAAGCTGGAGGAGGTTGCCCATGATTACCTCGGCGGTGCGGCGGGTCCGCGCCTTGACGAACAGGCTGCCGGTACGCTCGCGGTAGACGCCGAAATTCTTGTCGCAGCTTTGGGCAACGATGGCTTCGTCGGCGGCTTCGACCACGAGGCGGGTGCCGGCGGCGTCGGCTTCCAAGCCGTTGCCGAGGCCCTGATAAGCGAGATCGACATAAGGAATGAGGCCGCGGTCCGAGACGAGTTCGGCGACCGCTTGCCATTGATCGGCGGACAGGTCCGCGCCGGTCGGGTTGTGGCAGCAGCCGTGGAGGAGGATGAGGTCGCCGGCGCGGGCGCCCTTCAGAGCCTCCATCATGCCGTCGAAATCGATCTCGCGCCGGTCGCGGTCGTAATAGGGATGGTTGATCATCTCGACGCCGGCGCATTCGATCAGCGGGCCGTGATTGGGCCAGGTCGGCTGGCCGACGAAGATGCGGGCGTGCTTGTTGGCCGCGACGATCAGTTCGGCGCCGAGGCGGAGGGCGCCGCAGCCACCGGGGGTCTGGACGCCGACGATGCGGTCGTTCGCCGCGCCGGCCTCGCCGAACACGATCGGCTTGATCAGCTGGACGAAGCGGGTGTCGCCTGCCGAGCCGAGGTAAGATTTGGTCTGCTGGGTTTCGAGGAGGATGCGTTCGGCCGCCTTGACGGCACGCAGGATGGGGGTGCCGCCGGCCGCGTCGCGGTAGACGCCGACGCCGACGTCGATCTTCTCCGCGCGCTCGTCGGCGTTGCACAGGGCGATGAGGTTAAGGAGGCTGTCGGTTTTCTGCTCTTCAAGGCGCTCGAACAGCCCCGCTCCGCCCGATGTGCCGAAACCGTCCGCCATTGTGCCTCCTGTGCCTGCCTCCACTGGCTGGAGGCTTAGGCGCATCCCTACGCCTAGGGCCGCCTGGCTCAAAATGCCTATCTCATTTTACGCCAAATGCACTGGTTATGGAACGGACCGTCAGCTATTCACCGGTTCGTGAAAGAAAGTGATCAACTTGACGGAGTTGACCAGCGAATCGTTCGGGAGCTGCAGCGCGATGCAAGCCTGAGCCACGCCGCGCTGGCGGAGCGCGTGGGCGCGTCGTCGGCCTCCGTGTGGCGGCGGGTGCGGGCGCTGGAGACGGCGGGGGTGCTCGGCAAAACGGTGCGCCTGGCGAGCGCCGAGAAGCTTGGCCGCGACGTCAACGTGCTCTGCCAGGTGCGGATGACCCGGCAGAGCATCGAGGCGCGCGCCGACTTCGAAGCCTTTATCCAGTCCCGCGAAGAGATCGTGGAATGCTACGCCATGTCGGGCGAGTGGGATTATCTGTTGCGCATCGCGGTCAAGGACGTCGCCGATTACGACCGGTTCGTGATGCGCGGCGTGCTTGCCCACCCGAGCGTCGCCAACGCAGCGTCGAACTTCGCGCTCCGCCAGGTCAAATATACGACGGAGATCCCGGTCTAGGCTGTGTCGGATGTAGCCCGTCACCCCGGACTTGATCCGGGGTCCACCTTCTTGCTTACGGCGCAGGAGAAGAAGGTGGATGCGGGATCAAGTCCGGCATGACGCCCTCGGAATTCCGCTTTAGGCCGCCAGGAGCCCGTCGAGCTCGCCCTTGCGCTCCAGCTCGGCAAGGTCGTCGGAGCCGCCGACATGTTTGCCGTTGATGAAGACCTGCGGCACGGTGTGGCCGCCGTTCGAACGCTCAAGCATTTCGTCGCGCTTGCCGGGGACGGAGTTGATCTCGAATTCCTCGTACTGGACGCCCTTCTCGCCGAGCAGCGCCTTGGCGCGGGCGCAATAAGGGCAACCGAATTTGGTGTAGATTTCGACGCGGGCCATTCGTTCTTGCTCCTTGAAAAACGGAGGCGCGACGTGGGTGGCGCCCCCACCGGTGTCAATGCCGGTTTGGGGGCACAACATTCGCGGGCGGATTTGTCTCCCCGCCTACAGCCAGAAGTCGGACGCGGCGAGCACGTGGCCGCTCAGCGTCTGGACCAGGATCGAAAGATCCGCGGTGCCGTCGCCGTTGACGTCCCCCTCCACCAGGAAGCCGCCGCCCTGCGCCGCGGTGACCCGGAGCTCGCCGGCGGTGTGGGAAAAGCCGGCGGCGCCGATATAGGCGAACCTGCCATTGCCGTTGACGGCGTTGTTGTCGGCGTCGATGTCCGTGAGGTTGATCCTGTCTCCCGCGGAGAAATCGAGGATCGAGTCGCGGGCGGACGCGGTCGA
>DASWMM010000340.1:0-5480 GCA_036399755.1 Allosphingosinicella sp. | reverse complement strand
CGCCGCGCAATGACCTGGCCGGCCACCATCCTCACCCTCTACCCGGAAATGTTTCCCGGGCCGCTCGGCCACAGCCTTGCCGGCCGCGCGCTGGGAGAGGGGATCTGGTCGTGCGAGCCGGTGCAGATCCGCGACTTCGCCACCGACAAGCACCGCTCGGTAGACGACACCCCCGCCGGCGGCGGCGCCGGCATGGTGATGCGCGCCGACGTGCTGGGAGCGGCGGTGGACGACGTCCTCGCCCGCCGCCCCGACGCGCCGCTGCTCGCCATGACTCCGCGCGGAAAGCCGCTCACCCAGGCGCTGGTCCGCGAGCTTTCCGCCGGTCCCGGCGTCGCGATCCTGTGTGGCCGTTTCGAGGGCCTGGACGAACGCCTGTTCGAGGCGCGCCCGATCGTCCCAGTCTCGATCGGCGACTATGTCCTCTCCGGCGGCGAAATGGCGGCGCTCACCCTTCTCGATGCTTGCATCCGGCTGCTTCCCGGCGTAATGGGCGCGGCTTCGAGCGGTGAGGAGGAAAGCTTCGAAAGCGGCCTCCTCGAATACCCTCATTATACCCGGCCCGTTTGGTGGGAAGGGCGCACGATCCCCGAAGTGCTGCGATCGGGGGATCATGCGAAGATCGCTGCATGGCGCAAAGCCCGCTCGATCGAAGACACACGGCTAAGGCGGCCGGACCTGATCGTGCGTCACGGGGACGCGCGAAGGCCACCGCCCTCTGGTGCGCGGCACGACAAAGACGAGAGTTAGACTATCATGAACCTCATCCAGCAGCTCGAAGCCGAGCAGATCCAGAGCCTCACCGAAGGCCGCGCCATTCCGGAATTCCGTCCGGGCGACACCCTGCGCGTCGGCGTCAAGGTGGTCGAAGGCGACCGTACCCGCATCCAGAATTACGAAGGCGTCTGCATCGCCCGCGCCAGCCGCGGCATGGGCAGCTCCTTCACCGTCCGCAAGATGAGCTTCGGTGAAGGCGTGGAGCGCGTGTTCCCGCTTTACTCGCCCAATGTCGATTCGATCGAAGTTGTGCGCCGCGGCGCCGTTCGCCGCGCCAAGCTCTATTACCTGCGTGGCCGCACCGGCAAGGCCGCCCGCATCGCCGAACGCCGCGACACCCGCCCGGCCAAGGGCGAAGCCCAGGCCGCGGCGCCTGTTGCCAAGACGGAGACCGCCGAGGGCTAAGCCTGAAGCGCCGGTTCTCGGCGAGAAGAATAGAGGCGGGGAGGGGCGCAAGCTCCTCCCCGCCTTTTTCTTTGAAGTTCCTCCCCATCGCAGATGGGGAGGGGAACCATGCGAAGCATGGGGGAGGGGTAGAAGGCGCAGTCCCCCGCCGTATCGCGCTCGAACCTCCCACCTCAGGGCACCTACCCCTCCACCACCTTCGGTGGTTCCCCTCCCCACGCGCTTTGCCCGCAGGGAGGAACTGGTTGGTCCGGCTTCCTTTTTGCGCCGACGTCTCTAGGGTGCCCGCCATGCGCAAAACCCTCCTTGCGAGCCTCTTGCTCGCCGCCGCCGTCCCCTTCGCCCCCGCCGCCGCGTCGGACCTGACGCTTGAGCGCGTCTTTCAAAGCCCGGCGCTCTCCGGCTCCGCACCGCGGCTGCTGAAGCTATCGCCCGACGGCCGCTTCGCCACCCTCCTGCGCAACCGCGCCGACGACAAGGAGCGCTACGACCTGTGGGCGGTGGACACCGGCACCGGCCAATCCCGGATGCTGGTCGACAGCCTCAAGCTCGGCACCGGTGCGGAAGTCTCCGAAGAAGAGAAAATGCGCCGCGAGCGGCTGCGCATCGCCGGCACCAAGGGCATCACCGCCTACCAATGGGCGCCGGACGGCCGCTCGATCCTGGTGCCGCTGGAAGGCGACCTCTACCTCGCCAGCCTGGACGGCAGCGTTCGCCGCGTCACAGAAACGCCGGAAACCGAGCTCGACGCCCAAGTCTCGGAAACCGGCCGCTTCCTCTCCTTTGTCCGCAACCAGAACCTCTTCGTCGCCGACGTCGCCAGCGGCACCGCCCGCGCCCTCACCACGGACGGCGCCGGCACCCTGAGCTGGGGCTCGGCCGAGTTCGTCTCCCAGGAGGAAATCGGCCGCCGCGAAGGCCATTGGTGGTCGCCCGATGACAGGTTCATCGCCGTCGCCCGAGTGGACGAAAGCCCGGTCAAGGTCGTCACCCGCGCAGCGATCGGCGCGGAAGGCACCAAGCTCTACGAGCAGCGCTACCCGGTCGCCGGTAGCGCCAACGCGCTCGTCGACCTGTGGATCATGGCGCCGGACGGGACCGCCAAGGTCAAGGCCGACCTCGGCTCCGATCCCGACGTCTACCTCGCCCGGGTGAACTGGACCGCCGACGGCAAGGCGCTGCTCGTGCAGCGCCAGAGCCGCGACCAGAAGACGCTCGACCTCCTCCGAGTCGATCCCACCACGGGCAAGTCGACGCTGCTGTTCAGTGAAACCTCGAAGACGTGGGTGAACCTCAACGACAACCTTAAGGCCTTGAAGGATGGCAGCCTGCTCTGGTCCTCGGAGCGCAGCGGCTATTCGCACCTTTACCACTGGAAAGGCGGTAAATGGCGCCAGCTCACCAGCGGCAAGTGGGAAGTGGCCGACGTCGCCGGAGTCGATGAAAAGAAGCGCCGCGTCTACTTCACCGGCACCCTCGACAACCCCGACGCGCAGCAGCTTTACTGGGTCGGGCTCGACAAGCCTTCGAAGCCTGTGCGCGTCACCGAAGCCGGTTGGACTAACAGCGTCGAAATGGACGAAAACGCCACCCGCGCCCTGATCTCGCGCTCCAATCCGAACCAGCCCAGCCAGACCTACCTCGCGGACTCGACCGGCAAGCGCATCGCCTGGATCGAGGAAAACCGCCTCGATGCTGCGCACCCATATGCGCCGTTCCTCGACAGCCACGTCACCGCCGAGTTCGGAACCCTCCCCGCCGCCGACGGAACCCCGATCCCCTACAAGATGCTCTCGCCGAAACGCGAGCCGGGCAAACGCTACCCGGTGCTGGTCCAGGTCTATGGCGGCCCGTCCGGCGGCCAGGTGATGCAGGGCTGGACCAGCCCCTTGCAGCAATATCTCGTCGACAAAGGCTGGATCGTCTTCTCCGTCGACAATCGCGGCACCCCCCGCCGCGGCCGCGGATTCGCCGACCAACTCTACCTCAAGCTCGGCGGGGTCGAGGTCGAGGATCAGCTTGCCGGCGTCAAATGGCTGAAGGCCCAGAACTACGTCGATCCTGGCAAGGTCGCCGTCTACGGCTGGTCCTATGGCGGCTACATGGTGCTCCGCCTGCTGGAAGCCGCACCCGGCGCCTTCACCGCGGGCGTCGCCGGCGCGCCGGTCACCAAGTGGGAGCTCTACGACACCCATTATACCGAGCGTTACCTCGGCAACCCGGCCAAGGACCCGAAGCCCTATGAGGCGTCCAGCGTCCTCACCGGCGCCGGCAAGATCGACGATCCGCTCCTCCTCCTCCACGGCATGGCCGACGACAATGTCGTGTTCGAGAATTCGACCGCGATGATCGCCGCGCTTCAGGCGGCGAAGAAGCCGTTCGAGCTGATGGTCTATCCGGGCGCAACCCACGCGGTGACCGGCGAAGCGCGGCAGATCCACCTCTGGACAACGATCGAGGACTTCCTCGGCCGCCGGGTCAAGCAGGCGGACTAAAGCCGAACCCGGCCGATCGCGTAGGTCGCGTCCGGGCTATATTGCGGCTGCGCGTTGGCCGGGCGCGCCTCGACGATCGGCCTTGCCAAGGCGGGGAGGCCGGGGTGCGTGCCGATCGCGGTCGCCTCGACCGGTGCGCTTCCGCCGATCAGAAGCCGCAGGGTAAGCCCGTCGCAGCTTCGGCCGTGGCAGCGGAAGACATAATGCTCCTTCTCGCCGCCCTTGCCGTAGCGGCGAAGCACGGTTCCCGCCTGGACCGCCTTGAGCTGCGCGTCGGGCGGAAAGCGCAGGCGGATCACCTCCGCGCCTCGGGTTTGAAGCCGCAGGGCGATCAGGCGCCCGTCCGCACTCGCCGTCTCGCCAATCCGCTCGAGCTTGGGAGCCTCCGTCGGAGCGGCGGCAGCGTCCGTGCTCCACCTTTTGTAGGTAGACCAGGGCACTTCCGAATTCTTGGTGAGCCCCGCCTCCGAAAGCGCCGCCGGCACCGGCCCGCGATCATGGTAGACCAGCATCCGGCCCGTCTTCGCGTCGGCATTCCAGGCATATTCCAGGCTCATCCGCTGCTTGCGGTCGGCGGTATACGCAGGCGCCAGCGCCGGCACGAGCCAGGCGAGCAGCGCGGCGGCAAGCAGCGCCCCTGCCGCCGCGGGTCCGCTCAGCCGCGCCAGCAGCGGCTTCATCTCGACCAGCACCGGGAACAGGATGAGCGCGCTGACCGGCGCGAACATCCAGGCCGCGTCCATATCGAGAAGCACTTCGCTCAGGTGCAGCAGCGGCGCCCAGGTGAGGAGCATCGCCGCCCAGGCAAGCAGCGCAAGCTCCCGTCCGCCGCGCTTCACCACCAGCCCGGCAAAGGCAAGCAGCGGCGGCAGCAGAAAGAAGATGGCGGTCCCGGGCGCGAGCAGGCTGAGCGCCGCGCCCAAGATCATGAACACCAGCCAATAGCCGAGCCGGAGGGCCCGCCGGTCGGCCTTCCCGGCCAGCCACAGGAGCGCCGCCGCGGCGGACACGATCGCGGTCGCGTCCGCCGCAAAGGCAAGCGCCTCCGGCCAGGCGCGCCAATATTCGCCGGCGCGGAACAGGCCGATCAGCTTCTGGAGCAGGAACACGGCAAGCGCCGCGTCGATCATGGCGACAAGCACGAGCACTGCGCTGCGTCCTACATTCTGCCGCCGCCGCCACGCTAGAAAGGCGAAGCCGGCGAGCAGCACCCAGAGGAGCGCCGTCCCAAGCCACAACGGGATCGACACCAGGCCGTGCCCGAGCACGTCCGCGTAAAGGCGCTCGCCCGAAGCGGCGGGGGCAGGGGTCTCGCTCGCACCGAGCCGGGTGGCGAGGGCAAGCGCCTGCGTCCCCATATGGGCAAGGCTGCGCGGGTCGAGGTTCTCCAGCCGGTCGTCGGGGCTGTGGTAGCGCGTCTCGTTGCCAATGATCGCGAAGTTCAGAATGGTCCACGGCTTGGCGTCGAACACCGCTACGTCCGTCGAGTTCGGGATCAGCCCGTAGAAATCGGTGGTCAGCGAATTGGCAAGCGGCCGGTCCACCGCCGTTGCGAACGCCGCAAGCGCTGAGCCGTTGGGGCGGCTGGTCTCGAACATGATCGCCGGGCCGGTGACGCCGCGCGATTCCAGATTCACGGCCGTATCCACCCGCTCCGCCAGCGGGTTGTTGTCGAGAAACGCCCGCGCGCCGAGCAGGCCCGTTTCCTCGCCTTCGTTGAACAGGAACGTCACCGGGCGCCGCAGCGGGCGATCCTTGAGCACCGCCAGCGTTTCCAGCATCGAGGCGACCCCGATGCCGTCG
>DASWMM010000339.1:0-4088 GCA_036399755.1 Allosphingosinicella sp. | reverse complement strand
CGGAAAGCCGCGGCGCGAGCAGCCGTGCCAATTCGAGACAGCCTTCCACATCCGCCGCATCGAACCGCGCTTTCAAGGGGCTGTCGAGGTCTATCACGCCCAGCAATTCGCCCTCGTGCACCACCGGCACGACCAGCTCCGAAGCCGAGGCTGCATCGCAGGCGATGTGCCCGGGGAAGGCATGCACGTCCTCGATGCACTGAGGCTCAAGCGTCGCCGCGGCCGCCCCGCACACGCCCTTGCCGAAGGGGATGCGGATGCACGCCGCCCGCCCCTGAAACGGCCCAAGCACCAGCTCGCCGCCGACGTTGCGGTAGAAACCGGCCCAGTTGAGGTCCGGCAAAGTCTCCCACAGCAAAGCCGCGACGTTGGCCATGTTCGCCACCGCGTCCGGCTCCCCATCGGTGAGCCCGCCCGCCGCCTGGTTCAGCTCCCGCCACAGGGTCGCTTTGTCCGCGGCCGCAATCCTAAAATCGTACATTTCCGGTCTCCTCAATCCTCCCCTGCTTTTGCAGGGGAGGGGGACCAGCCGTAGGCTGGTGGAGGGGCCGGAGCGAAGCGGAGGTGCTGCTTCCTCGCTCCGCTCGGCCCCTCCACCATGCTACGCATGGTCCCCCTCCCCCGGAAATCCGGGGGAGGAATCTATTCGAAACTCACCTTCCCGCGTCCGCTCTTGACGGTCGCACGCTGCTTCTTCGCATCCACCCGCCGCGCCTTGGCCGCGCGGCTGACCTTGGTCTTGATCCGTTTCGCCTGGCGGACATGGGCACGGGTGAGCAGTTCCGCCAGCCTTTCCCGCGCTTCCTGGCGGTTGGCGTCCTGGCTCCGGTGGGTGCGGGCGGTGATGACGATTTCGCCGCCGTCGGTCATCTTGCTCCCGGCAAGCTCGCGGAGTTGCCGGAACGCCCAGGGCGCAAGGCCGAGCTTGAACACGTCGCAGCGCAATTGCACCGCCGTCGCCACCTTGTTGACGTTCTGCCCGCCCGGCCCCGACGAAGCGATGAAGCTCTCGCTCAGCGCCTCTTCCGGCACCTGGTAGCCTTCAATAGTCCCCATTTTCGAAGCCCACCTGAACGAACGTCGGCGGCACCGGCGCAAGCGCCACGATCGGCTCCTTGCCCTCCCGCTCCAGCCGCAGCGCCCGCGCGTGAAGCAGCATCGGCCCGCGTCCCGCGCCGTAGACCGGATCGCCCGCAATCGCGATGCCGAGCCCTTCCTTGGCATGGACCCGCAACTGGTGGGTGCGCCCGGTCTCCGGCGTCATCAGCAGCATCGCGCGGCCTTCCTGCTGCGCAACCAGCCGCCAATGGGTCACCGCCCGCTTGCCGCGCTCCGCGTCGGGCACCATCCGCCAGCCTTCCTCGCGGCTGGAAATCTTGTGCAGCGCAATGTCGATGGTCCCGCTCTCCGCCTCCGGCACGCTGTCGAGCACCGCCAGATAGGTCTTCGAGACCCGCCCCTCCTCGAACGCCAGAGCAAAGCGCTTGTGCGCCTTGGGATGCCGGGCCAACAGCAGGCACCCGGACGTGTCCCGGTCGAGCCGGTGGACGATGCTCGGCGGTCTTTGGAACCCGAACCGCATCTGCCCCAGATAATGCTCCAGGCTTTCGCGCGTCTTCGGCCCCGGATGCACGGCAAGGCCCGCCGGCTTGTCGATCACCAGCGCTTCGGAGTCTTCGAACAGAATACGGTTGTCCCACATTCGCCACGCCCTCGCACACCTGTGGCGGCGGCGCAACGATCGGGCAAACGCATTGGTAATCCTCGTTTAATCCGAAATTAACCTTTTGCGTTCACTTCTAGGCCATGGTTAATGACAAGCACCAACCGGGTGACGCGGCAGGAGCCGGGATCCGGATGAGCAAGAGGGGCGTGCCAATATGCGAGTGCTGCTGATCGAAGACGAGCCGACGACTGCAAAGAGCATCGAGCTGATGCTTGGGGCGGAAGGCTTCAACGTCTACACGACCGACCTGGGCGAAGAGGGCTTGGACCTTGGCAAGCTCTACGATTACGACATCATCTGCCTCGATCTGAACCTCCCCGACATGCACGGCTACGACGTGCTCAAGAAGCTTCGCCTGGCGAAGGTCGGCACTCCGGTTCTGATCCTGTCGGGCATCAGCGAAATGGACTCAAAGGTCCGCGCATTGGGCTTCGGTGCCGACGATTACGTCACCAAGCCTTTCCACCGCGACGAACTGGTCGCCCGAATCCACGCCGTGGTGCGCCGTTCCAAGGGCCACAGCCAGAGCGTGATCCGCACCGGCAAGCTGGCCGTGAACCTCGATGCCAAGACGGTCGAAGTCGACGGCGCCCGGGTCCACCTCACCGGCAAGGAATATGCGATGCTGGAGCTGCTTTCGCTTCGCAAGGGCACCACGCTCACCAAGGAAATGTTCCTCAACCACCTGTACGGCGGCATGGACGAGCCCGAATTGAAGATCATCGACGTCTTCATCTGCAAGCTTCGCAAGAAGCTCAGCCTGGCCTGCTCCGGCGACAACTACATCGAAACCGTCTGGGGCCGCGGCTACGTGCTGCGCGATCCGGAAGAGATCGAAGAAGCCAAGGTCGCCTAAGCCCTTCCCCCGAGCGGGGGTAAGGAACCGGCGTCCGCGCAAGCGGGCGCCGGTTTTCTTTTGCCTGGGAGGCCGGCGATCGGCTTATTGCGCGTTGGCGGCCGCGCCGTTGGTTGCCGCGTTGTCGCCGCCGCCGACCAGGACATCGCCCGTCGCGGCCGGCGCATCGCCATTGCCGATCGGCGCTTCGGTGGTGGTCAGGCTGTCAGCCGAAGCATCGACCACCGAATTCTCGTCAAGCATCTCGGCCGCATTGTTGAGCTCCGCATTCTCCTCGGCGGTTGGCGCATTCGAATCGCCGCCTCCGCATGCCGCAAGCGCCAATGCTCCCGCCGCGGCAAGCGCCGCACCCTTGATCCCGCGCATCTTCCATCTCCTCAAAAGCCTGGTTGGTTCGGGCGCAGCTTGCCGCATCGCCGCGCAAAGAAAAAGGGCCGCGCACCCGAAGATGCGCGGCCCTCGCTTTTCCGGCCGGGGCCGGGAAAGGCTTACTGAGCGGCGTTGGTCGTCGCGTTCGAGAGATCGGCGGCGCCGTTCTCGATCGAGTTGCCGACGGAGCTGGCGACGTTGCTGGCGCCGTCAACGGCGTTGTCGAGCGCGCCGTTGGTGACTTCAACCGCGTCGTTGGACGACGCGTTGAAATCGGCTTCCGTCTCGGTGCCGGTGGTGTTGACGTCGGCGGTGTTGTTGCCCGCTGCGTTGTTCGAACCGCAAGCGGCGAGACCGAGCGAGGCAACGGCGGCGAGGGTGAGAGCGATCTTCTTCATGATAATATCCTCCAAGGGGAGTGGTGTGGTTCCGCTGGGCGAGGTGCCTTGGGACCCCTCCCGCGGCTCACCAGCGAGGACGGATGTATGGGAGGTGCCGCAACATGTCTACTCTTTTAGTAAACAATTGCGGCGAACCGTTTTTTTCGGCTTCAGGGAGGGCCGTGGAGCAGGGAATACGGCCCTCCCCACCGCGGGTGCGGAGCGAACGGAAAGCGCAACCAAGTTCTTGCAGCGAAACAAATGTCGGATAAACATAGGTCCAATTCAGGGGGAATCGATCCAAAATGCCAACTTCGTCTCAGCTCGTTACCGCGAGCCTCGCCGCCTCCAAGCCGAACGACGTGGTGCTCAGCCCCGACGGCACCCGGATTTATGCCGCGCGCAGCGACGGCTTCCTGCGCGTCTACGATGTCGAAACCGGGAAGTTGATCCACACCTGGGACGTCGGCACGCGCCTTGGCGGCATCGATATCTCCGCGGATGGAAGCTACCTGATCGCGGTGGATCTGGAACCGGTCTCCGCTGTGTTTGCCGAAGACCCGCGGAATAATCAGTTTCAGTTCGTCACCCACCGGGTCGATCTCGCCACCGGGCAGGTCACCGATTATCCAGTGGCCTTGACCGGGTATGAATACGGCTTCTGGGACGCAGCGATCCTGTCGAATGGAAGCGTGCTTCTCACCGGTCGGGTCGTTCCAGGGCCCCCGGGAACGATGCCGGCCAGAATTCTCGACCT
>DASWMM010000338.1:0-4386 GCA_036399755.1 Allosphingosinicella sp. | reverse complement strand
GAAGGCGCCTCTCGGGCGGCGGACGAGGGCGAGAACTCAGAAACAGCCCCTCAGCGGCATCGAGCCGCTTCGGTGCTTACCCACCCCTGCCCCTCCCTAAAAGGGAGGGAAAGATTTGCCCTACTCCGCCGCCGCGTGGTGGTGAACCGCATGCCGGTATTGCGGCCAGGCGTCCCGCGTAACCTTCAGTGCCGAGCGCAGGAACAAAAAGGCGATCACCCCGGCAATCGCGATGTCCGGCCAGGGGGAGGCGGTGACGGACACCACGAACGCGGCAACGATCACGCCGGCATTCGCCATCACGTCGTTGCGCGAACATTCGAAGGTGCTGGACAGGTTCACGTCGTGTCGGCGGTAGGGCCAGAGCAAGGCGACGCAGCTCACATTGACGATCAGCGCCATCGCCCCGAACACCAGCATCAGGCCGGACGCGGGCGGGTGACCCCAGAGCACCTTCAGCACGATCTCGACAATGATGCCCAGTCCAAGCGCAAGAATGAACGCGCCCTTGGCCAGTGCCATGCCGGCCCGCCATTTGAGGCTCCGCTCCAGCGCATAAAGGCTGATGCCGTAGACCAGGCCGTCGCCGAGCATGTCCACCGAATCGGCCATCAGGGCCGCCGAATCGGCGATGATCCCGGCGCCGAACTCCAGAACGAACATCATCAGGTTGAGCATCATCACCACGACGAGGACGCGGCGGATGTCCTTGTGAAGCGCGATCCGCTCCAGCTCCTGCCCCTTGTCGTGGCAGCAATGCGCGCTCATCTTCGACCCGCCTCCGCTTCGGGAGTGGCTTCCAGAAGGTCGAGGAGCCAACCCCGCTGCACGTCCTCCACGAAGTCGGTGAGCTTGATCTTTTCGCTTTTAATGGGCCGCCCCGTGCCCGCAATGGTAACCGTCAACAAACCTTGCGCGTTCGCGTTCAAACGCAGGCACAGGCCGGTGGAGACATATTCGCGGGGCTGGGCATAGGTGATTTCGGCGTAATGACGGGCTCCGGCCAGAGCCGTTTCTTCGCGATACCTCAGCGCCACGCCGTTCGCTTCCATTGCTCCGTTCAGCTCCGCAACCACCCCTCTCAGGGTGTTTTGGCTGGCTGCCCATGTTTCCCCAAGCTTTTGCACGCGCCTTTCCTTCTCCATCTCCCGGCGACGCGTTTCTTCCGAAGCGGCCGTCCGCTGGTCGTGCCCCTGCTTCTGCCGAGCCAGAATCAGCGCCAGCCTGTCTCCGCTCATTCCAACCCGTCCTATGCCGCCGCGGCCGGGATCGGCGCGTCGCTCATCTCGGCTTCGATCTGGGCGGCCTTGGCTTCCACCAGCCGGACGATATGCTCGACCATGTCGGCGTCCTGGACGTGGTGGTCGGTGACGCCGGACAGGTAGACCATGTGCTTGCCGTTGCCGCCGCCGGTGATCCCGATGTCGGTTTCGCGCGCTTCGCCGGGGCCGTTGACCACGCAGCCGAGCACCGAGAGGGACATGGGGGTGCGGATGTGGCTGAGCCGCTCCTCCAGCGTCTGGACGGTGCGGATGACGTCGAAGCCCTGCCGCGCGCAGGACGGGCAGGAGACGACCCGGACGCCGCGGTTGCGGATGCCGAGGCTCTTCAGGATCTCGAAGCCGGCGCGCACTTCCTCTTCCGGCTCGGCGGAGAGGGAGACGCGGATCGTGTCGCCAATGCCCCACCAGAGCAGGGAGCCGATGCCGATCGCGCTCTTCACCGTGCCGCCGCGTAAGCCGCCCGCCTCGGTGATGCCGAGGTGAAGCGGGCAATCCACCGCTTCGGCGAGCTGCTGGTAGGCGGCAACGGCGAGGAACACGTCCGACGCCTTCACCGCCACCTTGTACTCGCGGAAGTCATGGTCCTCGAGCAGGCGGATGTGATCGAGAGCGCTTTCCACGAGCGCTTCCGGGCACGGCTCGCCATACTTTTCGAGAAGGTCGCGCTCCAGGCTGCCGGCGTTGACGCCGATGCGGATCGCGCAGCCATTGGCCTTGGCGGCGTTGACCACTTCGCGCACCCGGTCGGCCGAGCCGATATTGCCCGGATTGATGCGCAGGCAGGCGGCGCCGGCATCGGCGGCTTCAAGCGCGCGTTTGTAGTGGAAGTGGATGTCGGCGACGATCGGCACGCGCGCGGCGCGGACGATCTGCTTCAGCGCGCGGGTCGAGTCCTCGTCGGGGCAGGATACGCGGATGATGTCCGCGCCGGCTTCCTCGCAGCGGCGGATCTGGTCCACCGTGGCGCGCACGTCGGAGGTCAAAGTGTTGGTCATCGTCTGCACGGTGACGGGCGCGTCGCCCCCGACCGGAACGGAGCCGACCATGATCTGGCGCGAGGTACGGCGCGCGATATCGCGCCAAGGGCGTAGGGACATGGCCCCTATATAGACGCTTGAAGCGCAAGGCGAAACCCGCCGCCGCCGCCCACCAAAGGAGATTGGATGCACGGGCGGCGCAGGGCCGGTGCTTGTTCACGTGGGGAGGCGCGGATAGGGGACTGCGCTCGTGCGTTCCCCCGCCGAATCTTCGGAGCCCATCATGACAGACGCCCCTCGCAACACCCCCTGGAAGCTCGTCGTGCACGGCGGCGCCGGGGTGATCGAGCGCCGGCTGCTGACCGCCGGGCAGGAGCAGGACATCCGCGCCGCGCTCGACGGCGCATTGAAGACGGGCTCGGCGGTTCTTGGCGGGGGCGGCCGCGCGGTGGACGCGGTGGAAGCGGCGGCGCGGTTCCTGGAGGACCACCCCCATTTCAACGCAGGCCGCGGCTCGGTCTTCACCTACCAGGGCACGATCGAAATGGACGCGGCGATCATGGACGGCGCGACTCTGGGGGCAGGCGCGGTTGCAGGTGCCTCGGCGACCCGCAACCCGGTGAGCCTGGCGCGCGCGGTGATGGAAAAAAGCCACCACGTCTTCCTGAGCCGCGACGGCGCCGACCAATTTTCGCGCGAAAACGACCTGGAGCAAGCACCGCCCGAATATTTCGCAACGGAGGAACGCCGCCAGGCGCTTGAGATCATGCGAAGCCAAGGCGACGATTATTTCGACGTGGACCTGAAATACGGCACGGTCGGCGCCGTCGCGGTGGACTCGAACGGCCATGTCGCCGCCGCTACCTCCACCGGCGGGATCACCGGCAAGCGCTGGGCGCGGATCGGCGATTCGCCGATGATCGGCTCCGGCACCTACGCGGACGATCGCGCCGCGGCGGTCTCCTGCACCGGATCGGGCGAGTATTTCATCCGCTCCGCCGTCGCCCACGAAATCTGCGCGCGGATGCGGATGCTCGGCGAAGACGTCCGGACCGCGGCCGATGCGGCGCTCGGCCAGGTCGAGGCGATGGGCGGCACCGGCGGAGTCATCGTCGTTACCCCGGCGGGCGACCATGCCGTCACCTTCAACAGCGAAGGCATGTATCGCGGGATTGCGACGGCAGAAGGCCTCACGGTTGCGATTTACGGGGACGAATAAGCGCGCGCGCCTCGTTATAGGCGGCGCCATGTTGAAACGCCTGCTCGCGCTCTGCGCCCTGTTCCTCGCCGCCTCCCCCGCCGCCGCCTGGTGGGAATATGGCCACCAGACCGTTGGCCGAATCGGCTACATGGAGGCCCGGCCCGCCACCCAGGCCGCAATCCGCCGCCTGCTCGCCCAATCGAAACTGCTGGATACGCCGACCTGCCCCGCGGCGACGGTGGAGGATGCAAGCTACTGGCCGGATTGCATCAAGGGGCTTGGCGAGCGTTTCAGCTACTCGACGCCCTGGCACTACCAAAACGTCGATATCTGCAAGCCGTTCGACCTCAAGGCCGCCTGCCGCGACGGCAATTGCGTGTCCGCGCAGGTGGAGCGCAACCTGAAGCTGCTCGCGGACAAGACGCTCCCGGCCCGCGAGCGGGTGATGGCACTCGCCTTTTTGATCCACTTCGTGGGCGATCTCCACATGCCGCTTCACGCCGGCGACAAAGGCGATCTCGGCGGCAATCGCTTTTCGGTGACCTACGGAGTCATCGCCGGCCGCACCAACCTCCACGGCACCTGGGACGGCTGGATCGCCGAGCGCGGCATCTCCAACCCGCCGGGCGGCCCCGGCGGCGTGCTGGGCGACTTTTCTGCCGAGGAGCGCGCCGGAATGCAAACCGGCACGGTGGAGGAGTGGAGCCGCGAAGGCTGGGATGTGGCGCGCGAGTTCGCCTACGGCACCGTCATGGCCGACCCCTGCGGCCCGGTTCCCGCGGAGCGCCCGGTGATCGAAGAAGCGACGACACGGAAGCTGGTGCCGATCGCCCGGCGGCAGATCGCGAGGGGTGGGTTGAGGCTCGCGCGATTGTTAGATGAGGCTTTGAGCTAACAGTTCCTCCCCAAGCTTGCTTGGGGAGGG
>DASWMM010000337.1:0-4258 GCA_036399755.1 Allosphingosinicella sp. | reverse complement strand
CTCGTGCGACATCGCCAAGTCCTATCTCGCCAAGGCCGGCATCAGCTACACCAACGTAGAAGCGCCCGCCGGAACGCTCGCCCAGCTCCGCATCGGCGACCAGGCGATCCCCTCGGTCAACCCCGCCGCCGTCTCCGGTCCTGCCCGTGCCGCCGCGATCACGGCGTTCCAGGGCGAAGCGACCGCGGCGCTGAAGGGCGTCGGCTATCCCGACAAGGCCGATCCGGCGGCGATGAACAAGCCGCTGGTCGTCCTCTACCTCTTCCTTCTCGTCTTCTACGTGACCACGGTTTACGGCCCGATCGCGGCGCTGCTGGTGGAGCTCTTCCCGGCCCGCATCCGCTACACCTCGATGTCGCTCCCTTACCATATCGGCAACGGCTGGTTCGGCGGCTTCCTGCCCACCACCGCCTTCGCGATGGTCGCCGCCACCGGAGACATTTATTACGGCCTCTGGTATCCGGTCGTCGTCGCGGCGCTCACCGTGGTGCTCGGCCTGTTCTTTCTTCCCGAAACCGCCAAGCGGGACATCGACGGCTGACCGGCCCGTGACACGTGGCGCCGCCCTCTCGCCAAAGCGCATAAGCCGGGCTAAAACAGCCTGGTGACTGCCGAGCTTGCAACAGGGGATGATGATTTCGATCGAGCGCTGTTCGCGTCGATCGTCCACACGCCGATCGCAACGGTGATCACCGATCCGCGCCTGCCGGACAACCCGATCGTCGCCGCAAACCAGCCGTTTCGCGACCTTACGCTCTATCGGGACGAGGAGCTTCTCGGCCGCAACTGCCGCCTCCTCGCCGGCCCCGACACCGAGCCCGAACAAAGCCGGGTCCTTCGCGAGGCGGTCGCCGCGCGGCGGCCCGCGCTGTGCGAAATGAGCAACTACCGCAAGGATGGCAGCGTCTTCCGCAACGCGGTGATGATCGCGCCGGTCTTCGCCCCCGACGGCAGCCTGGTCTACTTCATCGGTTCGCAGATGGAGATGCCGGACGCGGCCGGAATGGCCGCTTCGGTGCGCCGCCAGCGCGCCCGCGGCCTGGTCCAGGGGCTCACCCAGCGCCAGCGTCAGGTGTTGAGTGAAATGATGCTCGGCTACCGCAACAAGCAGATCGCGCCGCACCTCGGTATCAACGAGAAGACGGTGAAGATGCACCGCGCCGGGCTCTTGGTGCGCCTCGGCGTTCCCACCTCCGCCGACGCGATCCGCATCGCCGTCGAGGCCGAACTCTAGCCGTCAGTGATCGCGCGCCACCGCAAAGCGCGCCACCGCCGCAAGGATCGCCGCCTGCTCGCCGAAGGGGCGAAGGTGCTCCGCCGCCTGCTCGGCCAGCAGATCCGCCTGCCGCCGCGCCCGCTCCACGCCGAGCAGGGTCACGAAACTACGCTTGCCCGCCGCTTCGTCCTTGCCCAGCCTTTTGCCGACCACGGCCTCATCGCCGTCCGCATCGAGCAGATCGTCCGCGATCTGGAAGGCAAGGCCGAGGCATTGCGCATAGCCCCTCAGATGCGTCCGCTCTTCGGCCGAAGCGCCGCCCATCACCGCGCCCGCCTCAACGCACCAGCCGATCAGCGCCCCGGTCTTGAGCCGCTGCAACCGGGTAACACCATCCAGGTCCAGCGCCGCCTCGCTTGCGCACAAGTCCAGCATCTGCCCGCCCGCCATCCCCGCCGCGCCCGCCGCCCGCGCCAGGTCCAGCGTCAGCTCCGCTCGCACCGCCGGGTTCGGGTGAGTCTCCGGAGCGGCCAAAATCTCGAATGCCAGGGCAAGCAGCGCGTCGCCGGCAAGCACCGCCGTCGCTTCGTCAAAAGCGCAATGGAGGGTAGGGCGCCCCCGCCGCAGATCGTCATCGTCCATGCACGGCAGATCGTCGTGGATCAGCGACTGCACATGCAGGCACTCCACCGCCGCCCCCGCCCGAAGCGCCTCAGCCACGGGGACGCCGAACAACCCCCCGGAGGCGACCACCAGCAACGGCCGCATGCGCTTGCCGCCGCTCATCGCCGCATAGCGCATCGCTTCGTAGAGCCGCCGGCTGGAATCGTCGGGCAGCGGGATGAGCAGGTCGAGCAGCCGGTCGATCTCCGCCGCCACACGCTTCATCGGCACGCCGAGCGCCGGAATCTGGTGCGCCGTCGCCATCACGCCACCTTGAGCGGCTTGAAGAACACCGCCTCGCGCACCTCCGCCTCCGCTTCGCCGAGCGTCACCGCGAAGCGCTCGCGCAGGCGTTCGAGCACGGCATAGACCTGGGTCTCGGGCGTCGACGCCGCTGCGGTGACTCCAAGGCGCGATCGCCCGTGGAGCAGCTCCCAGTCGAGCGCCTCCGGCCCCGCCACCAACTGCACCGAACGGCAGCCCATCGCTCGCGCCACTTCGGCCAGCCGGCAGGCGTTGGAGGAGAAGCTCTCGCCGACCACGATCACCGCATCGACCTTGCCCGCCATAGCCTTGAGCGCCGCCTGGCGGTTGCTCGTCGCGTAGCAGATGTCGCTCGCCGGCGGGGCGACGAGGTCCGTGAAGCGCGACTCCAGCGCCGCAACGATGCCCGCCGCCTCATCGACCGAGAAGGTCGTCTGCACCGCATAAGCAACCGGCTGGCCGCGCCCGATCGGCAGCCGAGCCACATCCGCCTCGCTCGCCACAAGTAGGGCGCTTCCCTCCGGCACCTGGCCAAGCGTGCCGACGATCTCGGGATGGCCCGCATGGCCGATCAGCACCACCCGCCGCCCGCTTTGGTGGTGCCGCACCACCTCGCGGTGCACCTTGGCGACCAGCGGGCACACCGCATCGATAACCCGCAAACCCCGCGCCTCCGCCTCGGCAAAAACGCTCCTCGCCACGCCATGCGCGGAAAGCACCGTCACCGCGCCGGGCGGCACCTCGGCCAGCTCCTCCACGAAAATCGCGCCCTTGGCTTCGAGGTCGCGCACCACCGCAAGATTGTGAACGATCGCCCGCCGCACATAGACCGGAGCACCATGGGCCCGCAGCGCATCTTCCACCGCATCGATCGCCCGCCGCACGCCCGCGCAAAACCCCCGCGGCGCGGCAAGCAGCACCTGCAGCGGCGGCCGCGTGAACGGTTCGGAAGTCTCGAAAATCGCGGCGGTCTTGATGTCCAGCATTAAACCCTGCGTCTGTTCCGCCCCCTCCCAATAGCTAGAGAGAGGAGACGCGGCGGTCCACATGGGCTAAAGAAGGTATTGCATTCGCACCGTCTGGCGCGCGATGCCCACGCCGACTTCGAAGCGGACCTGGCTGAACGTCGGCGCGCCGAAACGCACTGTCGGGTTCCGCGAAAAGCCGAACCCCTCCTTGGGAATTTTAAGAAAGGTGTCGAGCTTCGTGTTGCCGTTCTCGTCGTGGAACACCGACAGGGCATATGCCCCCGGCGACACCCCCGGCAGCATCACCACGCCCATTCCGTTCGCCGCCACCGACCGCTTCTTCGCCTTCGGATCGGTCGCGCAGTCCGGAAAATGCGCCGGGTTGGCGGTGAGGCAGAGATGAACCACGCCCTTGCCGCTGCGCAATTTTTCCACCCGAACTTCCACCTCGCCGGTCTGTCCGGCGGCGGTGAGGAGGGCGAGGAGCGGCAAGGCGAACAGCGTGCGATTGGTCATGGCGGCAGTGTCTACCGTGCCCGCCGCCCTTCGCCAATGGCCGGAGCGACCGGGTGAGCCGCGCCCCCGACATCCTCATCGCCGGCGGCGGCCTCGCCGGCTGTCTCGCCGCCCTCGCGCTGGCCGAGCGCCGCCCGGACGTCTCTTTCCTGCTCGTCGAAGCCGGGGCAAGCTTCGGCGGCAACCACATCTGGTCGTTCTTCGACAGCGACGTCCCCGCCGAAGCCGCGTGGCTTGCGCAAATCCTCCCAATCCACCGCTGGCCGGATCACGAAGTCCGCTTTCCGCTGCGCGCCCGCACCATCGACCTCGGCTACAACAGCCTGCGCTCCGACCAGCTCGACGCCCTGGTCCGCGAACGCCTCCGCCCCGATCAATACCGCCTCGCCGCCCGCATCGAAGCGGTAGGGGAGGGTGAAATCCACCTCACCACCGGCGAAGTCCTCACCGCCGGCGCCGTAATCGACGCCCGCGGCCCCGAGCCCGTCCAGGGCGTCCAGCTCGCCTGGCAGAAGTTCGTGGGCCACCACTTCCGCTGCGCCGCCCCCCACGGCCGCACCCGCCCGATCATCATGGACGCGCTGGTCGACCAGGCCGACGGCTACCGCTTCGTCTACACGCTGCCGTTCAG